>NZ_NXLN01000019.1:0-53506 GCF_003364135.1 Helicobacter sp. MIT 01-3238 | reverse complement strand
CTTTGAAACTCACTAGCACTAAAAGAGCCTGTGCACTCTACTCTTTTGCTTGTAGCACCAACAGTAGTGCTATGCTGCAATATGACACAATCTCCAGCTATGGCTAGCTCTAGGCTAGCACTGCCAAGCGCACTTGCTGTGAGGAGAGATAGGGCTATCTTGCGGGAGGTTGGTTTTTTATTTTGTGGATTGCCGCGCTCGCTATGCTTGCTCGCAATGACGATTGGGTTGTCATATTGAGGTTTCGTAGAAACCGAAATATCCAAAGGATTTTGCACATTTGGATTTTTTGTCATATTGAGCGATTTTCTTGTTGTCATATTGAGCGCAAGCGAAATATCTCTTTTTTGTTTTGTTTGAGATGCTTCGCTTCGCTTAAGATGACAAATAATAGATTTTGCATTATCTGCAGAATCTTTTGATATACTTCGGGCTTCGCCCCCAGTATGACAAGAAATTGTAGTATGACAAGGTGTTTTTGCAGTATGACAAATTACGGAGTTGGCGACTTTAAAAGCCCCCTCCCTTGCGGAGGGGGTTTGGGGGTGGGTGTCTTTGACAGATTTTGCACTTATGACAGAATCTAGCTTTGAGATATTTGCTTTTGAGATACTTGCGGAATTTGCATTGCTAGCAGTTGCGTTTTTGTCGTTTGCAGTTGCTAGCTTTGCTTGAAGCGCGGAGGTAGGATTTACCCACCCCCTAGCCCCCTCCGCAAGGGAGGGGGAAATTACAGATTGTTCTTCGTAAGTGGATGGGGAATAAGTGGAGTTGCTACCTGCAAAGTAGGGGGAACTTTCTAGTCGTGAGCTACTCTCTCTCTCTCTCTCTCGTTTGGTGCGAGATTGCACTGCTTGCGCGTAGAGATTTTTGGTTTTGTTTCATTTGTTGCTCCTTTTGGTATGTGTCGATTATTTCGCGATATTTCACAAAATAAAATCAAAAAGACAGGGTAAATGATAGGTAAATATATCTTAAATAATCCTTAAACGAAGCAAAAAAACAAAAAAAAAAAAACGGAAAATTTTGTGGGCGCAAAGCGCGTGATTTACGCGGTTTTTAAGGTTTTTAGATTTTTCGTAGTTTTTGTTAAGATTGTGCAAAAAATGTTGATTTTTGTGGATTTATTAGAGATTTTGCTAGGTTTTGGGTAGTGTGAGTGTGATTTGCACAGTTTTAGTGCAAAATGTAGAGGATTTGTGGAATGACTGGATTTACCCACCCCTAAATCGCTTCGTGCTAAGGGGGGGGGGGAACTGATTGGTTTGCACTCGCTCGCGATAAAATCAACTTTGTCATATTGAGGTTTCGCAAAAACCGAAATATCCAAAGGATTTTGCACATTTTGATTTTTTGTCATATTGAGGACAAGCAAAATATCTCTTTTTTTTGTTTTGCATTGTTTGCAGAATCTTTTGAGATATTCTTTGAGATACTTCGGGCTACGCCCTCAGTATGACAAATAGTTTTATTTACAGGAAAACTTCTTGAAGCCCCCTCCCTTGCGGAGGGGGTTTGGGGGTGGGTGTCTTTTGCATCGTAAAAAGCGTGGAAAGATTCGTCATTGCGAGAATTGCGAAGCGATTCGTGGCAATCTATGTCTTTGCCTTTCTTATGGATTGCCACGCAAGTCTTGCGACTTGCTCGCAATGACGAAGTGCTGTGTTTATTGGCAGTTGCTAGCTTTACTTGAAGTGCGGAGGTGGTATCTACCCACCCCCAAACCCCCTCCGCAAGGGAGGGGGGAACTAAGCGACTTGTCATTGCTAGCCACTTTTTCGTTATTGTGAGAATTTGCGTTGGTAAATTCTAGGTTTTTTGATTTTGTCGCTTTGGTAGAGTGATACTTAGAGAGTGCCAAACCTTAAAAATTGCATAATTTCAGCTTGGCTTAAGATAAAAACGCTATAATTCTGCCTTTGTAACAAACGCTAATCTTAAGGACACAAAAATGGCAAAAACAGACAAAATGACAAAATCCATAAACGCTAGCGAAGTCGTGCGTGAGTGGCATTTGCTTGATGCAAAGGATAAGACTTTCGGACGGCTAATCACCCAAATCGCCACACTTTTGCGAGGTAAGCATAAGCCCTCTTTCACGCCCAATGTGGATTGTGGGGATTTCGTAGTGGTGGTAAATGCTACAAAGGTGGCTTTCTCTGGTATGAAGCTACAAGATAAGGAGTATTTCACGCATTCTGGTTACTTTGGTAGCACCAAATCAAAGACACTCCAAGAAATGCTAGAAAAAAGCCCACAAAAGCTATACTATCTCGCAGTGCGCGGAATGCTACCCAAAACAAAACTTGGACGAGCTATGATAAAAAAGCTAAAAGTCTATGCAGGCGAGGAGCACCCACACACCGCCCAAATCGCCAAAAGTAGCTCAAAAAACACAAATAAAACAAGCAAAGACAAATAAAGGAGAAAGACACTATGGCAAAAAAAATCTACGCAACAGGCAAACGAAAGAGCGCAATCGCTAAAGTCTGGCTAAAATCTGGCAGTGGCAAGCTAATCATCAATGGCGTAACGCTAGATATGTGGCTAGGCGGACACGAAGCGATAAAGAAAAAAGTCCTACAACCGCTTGTGCTAACCAAGCAAGAAAAATCCGTAGATATTGAAGCTAGTGCTTTTGGTGGTGGGTATTCTGCACAAGCAGAGGCTTTGAGGCACGGGATTTCTAAAGCTCTAAATAGCTATGATATTGCTTTCCGCGCTATACTTAAGCCAAAAGGCTTGCTTACACGCGATTCACGCGTGGTAGAGCGCAAAAAATACGGCAAACGAAAAGCCCGCAGAAGCCCTCAATTCTCGAAGAGATAATGTCTGGGATAATGGTGTTTTTAGGCTTGCTTGCATAGTGCTTTTGATAGCTTTTGGGGTTTGCTTTTTGATTTTTCTTTTTTGATTTTGGAGGGGAGTTATTTGGATTCTATGGTAGTGGGGATTTTGGATTTTATTTTTTTTAAGGTTTTTTAGGCTTTTTTAGGGGGGTTTAGGATTTTTTTGGGATTTTGTGCCTTGATTTTGTATTTTTGGTGTGAAGTCTTTATTTTTAGTTTGCCAAAATCGATTTTGGCTTAGATGATTTTGTTTGTGTGCTTTTGCGAATAAAGCTATTTTTAGGAGCGTATAAATGGCTGTTTTTGATAAGGCTTTTGATGAGGTTTGGGACAAGCTAAAGTCTGCCCAAAATCTGCAAGATTTGGAAAATCTACGCATAGAGATTTTGGGCAAAAAGGGGATTTTGACAGAGCAGTTTGCACTTCTTAGAGAGCTAAGCCAAGAGGAAAAAAAGCAAAAAGCAAAAGAGCTAAACACACTTAAAGATGAATTTGAATCCATATATACCATACAAAAGCAAAAGCTAGAATCTGCCAAACTTCACGCTTCACTAGAGGGTGAAAAAATCGATGTGAGTTTGTTTGGTGGCACGCAAAGGCGCAGTGTGGGACACCCGATAAACTATACCAAAGATAAGATTATCCAATACTTCATAAGTATGGGCTATGAGCTGTGTGAGGGACCGCTAGTAGAAGATGATTTTCACAACTTTACCGCGCTAAATATCCCCCAATACCACCCTGCACGAGAAATGCAAGATACTTTTTATTTCAATGATTCTAAACTACTTCGCACACATACTTCCCCTGTGCAAATCCGCACGATGCTATCTCAAAAGCCACCTATCAAGATGATTTGTCCGGGGGCGACTTTTAGACGAGATTATGACTTGACACATTCGCCTATGTTTCATCAAATCGAGGGGCTTCTAGTCGATGAGGTAGGCAAAGTGAGCTTTGCTCATCTCAAATATGTGCTAGAGAATTTCTTGCGATTTATGTTTGGCGAAGTGAAAGTGCGATTTCGCTCATCGTTTTTTCCATTTACAGAGCCAAGTGCGGAAGTGGATATTTCGTGTGTTTTTTGCGGGGGAGATGGCTGCCGTGTGTGCTCTCATAGTGGCTGGCTAGAAGTGCTTGGCTGTGGGCTTGTCAATGACAATGTGTTCAAAGCTGTGGGGTATGAGAATGTGAGTGGATTTGCCTTTGGTATGGGGATTGAGCGACTTTGTATGCTAAGTCTTGGGATTAGCGATATGCGTAGCTTGTATGAGAATGATTTAGCCCTTTTAGAGCAGTTTTAGGAGTATCTTAGATGGTTATTTCTACCTATCTTTTATCCCAATTTGTAAATCTAGAGGGCTATGACATAGACAAAATCACTAAGGTTCTAAACGACATTGGAATCGAAGTGGAAAAAGTGTGGAAACTTCAGGTTTCTAAGCGTGTGGTTGTCGGCAAAGTCGTCTCAAAGTCCCCCCACCCAAATGCAGATAAACTTAGCGTTTGTCAAGTGGATATTGGAAGTCAGACTTTGCAAATCGTGTGTGGCGCAAAAAATGTAGCGCAAAATCAATTTGTAGCACTTGCTTTGGAGGGTGCGAAGCTACCACCAAAGGAGGATGCAAAAGACGAAAAAAGGGCGTTTTTTGAAATCAAGCAAAGTGTGCTAAGAGGGGTAACAAGCTATGGAATGATTTGCTCATCTAGTGAGATAGGCTGTGCTAAGACAAATGATGGCATTATGGTGCTCGATTCTAGTGTGGGTGAGCTAGAGCTTGGCAGGGAGCTAAGTGATTATCCCTTTTTCAATCAATATTTTTTGGAGGTTTCTCTCACACCAAATCGTGGTGATTGTCTATGTGTGCTAGGTATCGCACGCGAGCTAGCAGGGGTGTTTGACACATATATATCATTGCCAAGAGAGCGAGAAAGCGCGGTAGCACTAGGTGTAGGCAGAGTGCTAAATATCATAGCAAAGTGCAATATCGACTCGCTTTTGCTTTATAAAGTCGCAAAAATAGAAAAAGTCTATCCCTCTATCATTGAGGAGATTATCCTCTCATACAACGGCTTACTATCCAAAAGCATTCTAGAAAATCACAAAAATTTCACTATCTTTATGACAGGTGTGCTACTTGATATTTACGCGCTTCCTAGCAATAGCGTGCTACCTGCTACGCTAAAGGTGCAAAAAGATGAAAAAGGCTTTGAGTGTGTCTATGACAAAGAGGATAACAAACTTTGTGTCATAGGGGTAAAAACCTCTTTTAAGGGGTCGGATTTTAGCTCGGATTTTTCTCTCATAGAGGAGGGGGCAAAAACGCAAAACACGGATTCAAGTGCTTCTAAAAGCGCAAAATCAAAGCAAGCTAATGCAGAAGTCGCTACAAATAGCGAAGCAGTAAATGGCGATTCAAGTGATTTTGCACCGCAAAAAAAATACGAGCTAGAATCTTTTGTAGGGCGAGATGATGATGAGCAAGATAGTGAGCAAGATGCACAAGACTTCGAGGACAAAGAGGAGGATACTTCGCTACTTGTGGTTATCCAAGCGAGTTTCCTCTCTCCTCATATCATAGCCCAAAGCCTTTTCGCACACAAAATCGCCCAAGACAAAGCCACTACTTATCGCTCTATTCGTGGGGCAAACCCACAGCTTTTTGTAGGTATGAATTTCTTTTGTGAGATTTTGCACTCTCGAAGTGATTGTTTGCTTTACTCGGGCTATCAAGAGCTTGAAATGCAAGAAGCAAAAGATAGGATTGTCATAACAGCTTCTTTTGAAGCTATCAGCCAAGCCGTAGGCAAGTCCGTCTCAAAGGAGCAAATCGCACAGATTCTAAAGCAGCTAGATTTTCGCATAGAAGCAAATGGCGAGGCGGATATTTTTCGTATCATTCCACCAGCATATCGCCACGATATTCACTCCCAACAGGACATTACAGAGGAGTTTTTGCGAGTGTATGGCATAGCAAATATCCCTCTTGTGCCATATCTAGGCATACAGCCACATACTCACACACCCACGCTTAAGTCCTATCTAAACAAACGAGATTTAGCCACTCGCGCTTTGGCAAGTGGATTTTATGAGTGCATACATTTTTTGTTTCAGCAAAAAAGCACACTGCAAGAGTGGGGATATGATACGCTAGAGTCCTCCCTAGAGCTTAGCAATCCTATCACAACCGAGCTAGACACGCTTAGAAGTAGCCTTGTGCCCGCACTTTTTGAGACAATCAAGCGCAACCAAAATCTAGGCTATAAAAATGCTAGATTGTTTGAAATCGGTGCAGTATATGACGCAAAAAGAGAGCAAAAAGAGCATTTCGCGCTTGCAGTAAGCGGGCTAGAAAGAGGGGAATCCTATCCCTACCCAAAAGGAAAAAAATGGGATTTTTATAGCTTTTGTGAAGTGCTATCTAGTATCATCGGTGAGTTTAGGCTATCAAAGCCAAGCACTCCACCAAGCCAAGCCCACCCATATATCTGCGCTGAAGTCTTTGTGCCAAGCCAAAAATCTATTGTGCTAGAATCTATCGTGCTAGAATCTAGCCAAGAAGCCCAAGAATCCCAAGCGCAAGACAATCAAGCAAAAGATTTGGAGCAATCTAGCCAAAGTCTATGGCACAAAGTCGGCATAGTAGCCAAGCTAAATCCAACATTGCAAGCAAAGCTAGAAATAGATGAGAGCTTTTTTGCTGAAATCTATGAGATTCCAAGCCTTGCAGTGAGCAAAGCCCTGCCTACTTCGCGCTTGCACGCAAATGAGCGTGATATAACGGTGCTAATAGACAAGGACATTCCTTTCATAGATATACAAAATGCGATTTTGCAAGCGGGTATAGAAAATCTATTCAAAGCATATCCGCTTGACATTTATGAGAAAGATGGCTTTGCGCTTACCATTAGGCTTGTGTTTGTGCCACAGCATTCTAGCCTTAGTGAGGAGGAGCTATCTAGTCGTATCCAAGCCGTGCTAGCACTCCTAGAATCCACCTTTGGTGCAAAACTAAAAGTATGATACGCATTTCTCCCAAAGCGAAGTCGCATTTTTGTTTAGAGCTAGACTCTATCGCCCCTGATAAATCTATCTCGCATAGAAGTGCTATGTTTGCCCTGCTTTGTGATAAACCAAGTATCGTGCGCAACTATTTGCAAGCTGGGGATACTATTAGCACATTAAATATTGCTAAGTCTTTGGGTTTGGGCGTAGAATCTAGACTAGATTCTAGTGGCTTAAGTGTGATGAAACTTACCCCACCAAAGAAATTTATCGAGCCAAATTGCGTGCTTGATTGTGGTAATGCAGGGACAGCTATGCGGCTATATATCGGGCTTTTGGCAGGGCTAGCAGGAAGTGAGAAAATGCCAAAAGAATCAAATGTGGATTCTAGCGATTCTAGTGAAAAGGGTGGGTTTTATTGCGTGCTAAGTGGGGATAGATACCTTTGTGCTCGCCCGATGAATCGCGTGATATTGCCCCTTAGGAGTATCGGTGCTAGTATCTTTAGTCGCTGTGGTGGGCTAGCACCGCTTAGTATCATTGCTAAGAAGCTAGAGGGCTTTAGCTACACTAGCCAAATAGCAAGTGCGCAAGTGAAATCTGCTATGATTCTCTCCGCCCTGCACGCAAAATCCCCAAGCGTATATATCGAGCCAACCCTCACTCGCGCACATACCGAGACAATGCTAGCAGGTATGAATGCACCTATAAAGGTAGAAAGTCTAGCCAAAGCAGATTCTTGCGATTTTGATAGCGCGGGCTCTAGCCCAAAAAATTTAAGCGGACGCAAAATCTATATTTCTCCTTTATCTCGTGCTTTAGAACCGCTAGATTTTGTCGTGCCTGCTGACCCATCAAGCGCGTTTTATTTCGCACTTACAGCAGCTATAACGCCAAATAGCGAAGTGCTACTAAAAAATGTCGCCCTAAATCCCACGCGCATAGAAGCATACAAAGTGCTAGAAAAAATGGGCGCGAAAATCCGCTATGAAAATGTAAAAACACAATATGAGGAAGTGGGCGACATATATGTCGCTAGTGGCACTCTCTCAAGTGTAAAAGTAGAGGAAAATATTGCGTGGCTTATTGATGAGCTACCTGCGCTTAGTATCGCTATGGCTTTGGCAAATGGCGTAAGTGAAGTAAAAAACGCAAAAGAACTGCGCGTAAAAGAAAGCGATAGAATCAAAGCTGTGCTACAAAATCTATCCGCACTTGGTGTGGGATATGAGGAGAGGGAAGATGGCTATATCATCTATGGTGGAGGGTTTTTTAGCGATAATAAAAAGGGCGATTTTGGCAAGAGCGGGCAAGGAGGGCAAAAAAATATTCCACAAATCAAATCTTTTGGTGACCACAGAATCGCTATGAGCTTTGCTATCGCTGGGCTTATCACGCCATTGCAAATTGATGATGAATCTTGTATGAATATTTCTTTTCCTAATTTTTTGGAGATTTTATCTCAAGTCGCAGAAATACAGATTGCAAAATAGATGACAAAGGCATACTACAAAGGAATACTATGGAAGTGCTACTTGCTGAAAAACACGGATTTTGCTTTGGTGTGAGGAGGGCGATAAAAATCGCAGAGAAAAACAAAGGCGCACACACTTTAGGACCGCTCATACACAATTACCAAGAAATCAACCGATTGAAGCGGGATTTTAGCGTGGGCTTGCACGAGAATTTTAGAGAAGCAATCGATAATCAAAAAGAGGGAAGCACGCTTATTATCCGCACGCACGGGATTCCCAAAGATGATTTAGAAGAGATTCAAAAAAAAGATTTTAATCTTGTCGATGCGACTTGTCCATTTGTAACCAAGCCTCAACAAATCGCTCAAGAAATGAGTGATGAGGGGTATAAAATCGTGATTTTTGGGGATATAGAGCACCCAGAGATAAAAGGCGTGATGAGCTATGCAAATGGCGGTGCGATAGTGATTTCAAGCCCTAGCGAACTAGAAACGATAAAGCTCCCGCGCAAAGTCGCCCTCATCTCTCAAACCACAAAACAAATCCAAGCCTTTAGCCAAATCGCTTCTTTTCTCATCGCCAAATGCCAAGAAGTGCGGATTTTTAACACAATCTGCAATGCCACTTTTGACAATCAAAACGCCGCACGAGAGCTAAGCCAAAAAGTAGATATTATGATAGTCGTGGGTGGCAAGACTTCATCAAACACCAAGCAACTGCTACATATCGCTAAACAAAATTGCGAGGACAGTTACCTAGTCGAAGATGAGAGCGAAGTCAAAAAGGAGTGGTTTGGCGGGAAAAAGACTTGTGGAATCACAGCGGGGGCTAGCACGCCTGATTGGATTGTCCAAAAAGTGCGCGAATATATTGAGGGGATTTGAGAAAGGCTTGAGAGAAAAAAGCAAAAAAGTCATAGAGGAAAATTGTAAAAAAGCTAGGCAAAAACTAGCAATGATAGGGTGGGGTTTTGTGGTTTTTAGACTTTGCTTGTGATAAATTTCTCAAAAATTTTTAGTGCAGGCAAAGTGAGTGGTAAGAGAATGAGTGCCTACTAGGTTTTGTGCAGTGATTTATCATAAGCTGTGCTTAGATTTTTGTGAAAAACGCTAGATTTGTAAAGCTATTTTGTAGTTTTTTGTGATTTTGGTTTATCTAGTGGCTTCATATCAGCTTGGCTTTTGCTTCTAGCTTGCCATCACATAGCTCAAACTCATCTCCTATGTGCAAGTCTTGCAATGGAGTGATTGCGCCTTTGCGTGAGATTTGGGCATAGCCTGCTTTGATTTTGTTTTGTGGATTTTGCAAAAGCAGGGCTTGTCTTAGTGATTCTAGGATAAGTTTTTTTTGCTTAAAAATCATATCTAGGTTAAAACCTTGAGATAGCAAGGCTAGATTTTGGGATTTTTCTTTTAGTCGTGCATTTATCGCATTATTTAGCAATTCTTTTTGCAATTCTAGCTGTTTGGTGTGGTTTTTTAGCTTTGTCTCATAGCTTATAGACTCATATATCAAGCGCAAATCACTCAAAGCCTCGCTTGCCTTTTTTAGCCTTTTGCCAAAGGCAAAATCTAGTGCTTGGGCTAAATCATCAAGCCTTATAAGCCACTCTTTTTTATCTGGCAAAATCATCTCCATACACGCGCTTGGTGTAGGTGCTCGCATATCTGCTACAAAGTCGCTGATGACAAAATCTATCTCGTGTCCCACTGCAGAGATGATAGGTGTGCGTGCGTGAAATATCGCTTCTGCTACGATTTCTTCATTAAATGCCCACAAATCCTCCATACTCCCACCACCTCTGCTTAGCACGATAATATCAAAGGCTTCTTTGCTGCCATAGAAACTATCGGCATAAGCGATATTTTGGGCGATTTTGTGCTTTGCTTCTTCGCCTTGCACGAGTGTATCAAACACGACAAAATGCACTAGATTCCACCGAGTGTTTGCCACCCTTAGCATATCTTGGAGGGCTGCACCATTTAGAGAGGTAAGCAGGGCGATTTTTTTGGGGAAAGCAGGGAAGGGTTTTGGGTTTAGCGATTTTGCAAAGTAACCTTTTTTTTCTAGACTTTTCTTTAGGGCTTCGTATTTTTGAGCTAGCTCGCCTTGTCCGCTTGGGCGCATTTCTTGGGCGATGATTTGGTAGCTACCGCGCGGGATATACACAGTTAGTGTGCCTTTTAGTAGCACTTTTTCGCCGTTTTGTGGGGTAAAATCTAGACTTTTTGCATTGCCTCTAAACATTACACACGAAATCACGCTTTTTTCGTCTTTTAGGCTGAAGTATAAATGCCCGCTTGAGCTATGTAGCGTGAAGTTGCTGATTTCCCCCTCTAGCGATACTTGCAAAAAAGTCGTTTCGATAAGGGATTTTATCTGTGTGTTTAGCGCACTCACACTCAAAGGTGTCATATTTTTCCTTACTTTACACTATGCTAGATAAAGTTTATGGCCCTATGCGTGGCAAGGATTTTAGCGACTCGGGGAATATGCGTGAGAAATCATTGTAAAGTCCTAGTAGCATAAGCCCTAGCAATAATGCCCAGCCTGCGGTAGTGATGAGGTATAGCACACGCTCATTTATAGGCTTTTTGGCTATTGCTTCATAGATAGTGATGAGCATTTGTCCGCCATCAAGTGCGGGGATTGGCAATAGATTTAGAATGCCTAAGTTTATAGATATAAGTGCGACAAGTAAGCCAAAGGCGACAAACCCACTTGGTGCAATATCTGCCATAATATTTACGATGCCTACCACTCCGCCCACTTCGCCAAGCGGAATCGTGCCGATGATGAGTTTTTTTACCCCCTCAAAAATCAAAGTTGAGGATTTTTTGCACTCCTCAAATGCAAATATTACTAGCTCGCTTGGGCTAAACTTTCGCTCAAAAACTTCGCCACTTGGCATTATGCCGATTATGGGGCGAGCGACTTCTTCATTAAAGATATTTTTTGTAAGGCTCATTTGGGGAGTGATGATAACCTCAAAAGTTTGGGATTCTCTTTTTATCAAAAAGCGCAAGGGTGTTAGGGTGGGAGAATCTGCATTAGATTTTGGCTGTGGTTTTTGTGAGTTTGAAATAGCTTGGGCTATGTCCTCCCACGAGCGCACTTGGACTTTATCTATGGATAGGATTGTGTCGCCTTTTTGGAGTTTGGCTAGACTTGCGGGGGAGTTTTCTTTGGGTGTGTTTATCTGCGGAGAGAGTGTGTTTATACCCATAGAGCCTACTGCAATGTAGATAAAAAACGCTAAGAGGAGATTAAAAAATGGTCCTGCAAACAAAATCAGCATTTTTTGGTATGCTGGCTTTGTGCTAAAGCTATCATCTGCAAAGTCTTTGTGAAGTGGGTGTAGGTCATCTTGTCCTTTTAGCTTGACATAGCCACCTAGCGGGATAGCAGAAATGGCGTATTTTGTCTCGCCTAGCTGCACGCTACATATCTTTGGTCCAAATCCTATGCTAAACACTTCTACAAATACGCCAAAATATTTTGCTACAAGGAAGTGTCCTAGCTCGTGAAAAAATATCAAAAAACAAAGTGCCAATAGTGCTTCTATCATTTTGTGTCCTTAAATCTATATTTTTGCGTTTGCTTGGGGATATGCTAGGAAATGGCTTTGTAGTATTTTATCGTGTAGTCAGCCCCCGAATACACCGTGATAAAAGTCGCTAGCCATAAAAGCACTTCACCACCGGGAAAAATACCTGCTAGCAAAAACGCAATCGCAGTGATTTGCACGCCTGTTTTGTATTTGCCTAGATTGCTTGCTTTGATATGCTCGCCTGCTTTGTTGGTGTCTTTAGAATCTTTTGCAGAATTTGGGCTAGAATTTTTTGCAAAATCGCTATTGTGGCTTGATTTTGCAGAAGCTACCACCACACGCAAACCTGTGATAAAAAACTCCCTGCTTAAAATAATAAACACTGCCCAAGCATTTGCCTTGCCTACAAGTAGTAGCCCGATAAATGCACTCAAAATCAGCATTTTATCCGCTAGTGGGTCAAATACTGCGCCAAAGGTGGATTCTAGCTTGAAATTTCGCGCTATATAGCCATCAAAAAAGTCAGTGATACTTGCTATACAAAAAATCAAGCAAGCAAAGTAATTTACCCAGCTTTTATCCACCCAATCAGGTAGTAGCAAATCACTATGTAGCAAAAAAAATAGCAAAAAAACGCTTAAAAAAATTCGACTAATGGTTAGGAAATTTGGCAGGGATTTCATTAGATTCATTGTGTGCCTTTTGTTGTGAGTGCGCCTTAAGTGTGCTAAGTGAAGCAAAAGATAGCAAAAATGATTAGCTGTAAAAGAATTTGATTTATCCAAATCAAGGACTATTTAAAAAGACTATTTGTTTTGTAAAAATCTAGGTGCAATATTATCACAAGAAGTTTTAATAAGTTGCAATCTATCTTGCTTAAATTTCACAAAATCGCTATCTTGTAAAATGCCTTGCAAGATAGGCAAAATCTAAGAATCCAAAAACGCAAATTAGGCGTTTTAGGCATTGCCTAAGGTTATTATGATTTATTTACTTGCTTTCTTCGACTAGGTTGCTAAATGCGGCATCGCTAGAGAGTGTCGTGGCGATTTGCATAAGTGAGTTTGTCGCTTTTTGCAAATCATTGATTGTGGATTTGTCTATGAAAGAGCAGAGATTTTTTAGCTTTTTGTAAGTCTTTTTTGGTGCGCTAAATCTTATGCGAAGTAGCTGGGAATGTGTGATATTTGGGAGGGATTTGAAAATGGATTTTAAATCTTTGCTAGGGATTTTTTGGTTTCTTTTGCTTTTTTGGTTTCTACTGATTTTATTGAGATTTTTTGTCATTTGCGCTTCCTTTTCAAACTTCACTTCAAACTTACTACTTCAAACTACACTACTTGCACTATTTTAGTAGTGTATATGTCTTGCTTGTCTTTTTAAGCATTCTTAAAAATAGTGAGAAAATAATATCGCCTCTAGGGAGTAACATTTTAGAGTTTTGTGGCAAATGTTGCAAAAATGTCATTATAATTTCAACTTCATTTTTGTGCTACTTTAGTATTGTTTGGTTGCACGATTTGGGACTTTATAAGGAGAATCTATGTCGCTAGCCCTAGCACTCAAATACCGCCCACAGCTGTTTTCTGACCTCGTAGGACAAGAGGCGATTTCTCAAACGCTAGGAATGGCACTAGATAAAAATCGCATTGTGCATGCCTATCTTTTCAGCGGGCTTAGGGGGAGTGGGAAGACAAGCTCGGCTAGGATTTTTGCGCGTGCTTTGGAGTGTGAGAGGGGACCTATTTCTACTCCTTGTGGGGAATGTGATATTTGCAAAGCCACGCTAGAGGGGCGAAATATCGACATTATCGAAATGGACGCTGCGTCAAATCGTAGCATTGATAATATCCGTGATTTGATTGAGCAAACCAAATACGCCCCTGCAATGGCACGATTTAAAATCTTTATCATTGATGAAGTGCATATGCTGACAAAAGAGGCGTTTAACGCATTGCTAAAGACGCTAGAAGAACCGCCACAATATGTGAAATTTATCCTAGCTACCACTGACCCATTAAAACTTCCTGCTACGATTTTGTCTCGCACGCAGCATTTTCGCTTCAAAAAGATTCCACATAGGCTTGTTGTGGCACATCTAAAGATGATTTTGCAAAAAGAGGAAGTGGGCTATGATGATGGTGCGTTAGAGATTATCGCTAGGGCTGGTGGAGGTAGCTTGCGAGATACACTCACACTTACTGACCAAGCGATAAATTATTGTGATAAATTCCTAACCACACAGCAAGTAACCCAAATGCTAGGAGTGGTAGACCCCCAAGTGCTAAAAAACTTTTTTGGTAGTATTTTGCATAATGATGAGGAGGGGCTAAAGCGTGATTTGGAAGCACTAAGTGAGTATGAATGCGAAATGATAATTGATGAAATGCTATTATTTCTAAAAGACGCACTTTTTGGTGGGAGTAAGGATTTTCCTTTGCTACTTTTGGATAGATTTTTAGGTATTTTATCGCGTGCAAAATCACTGCTAAATCTAAATCCAGATGGGGCATTTGTCCTAACACTTATAAGCCTAAAAATGCGCGAAGCTATGAAGCTAAAGGATATAAATGAAGCTATACAATCCCTAGAATCAGCCCTTGCAAAAAATGGCAATCTGCAAATAACTTCAAACACTGCTTCCACCACCTCAAATCTATCTCAAAATCCTGCACAAACCTCTGCTGTGGCGATGAATGATTCTGCCTCACAAAAATCATCAAATTCACAAGAATCACTAAACTTGCAAGAATCATCACAAGGAGATTTAGCACAAAGTGGGGATTCTATCTTAGGTGCTGATTTTCTCTCGCAAAACTCGCAATCAACACAAAATTCACAAAATTTGCAAAATCAAGTCCAAAACCACATAAATGCTAGCGCAGATAGCGCAAATGATAAAGCAAAATTTGATGAGCTAGTAAAAAGGATTTATGACCGCTCTTATGAGCTGGGAGAGGTATTTAGCGCGTGTGTGGAGTTTGACTCTGTGGATAGTGGTGTGCTGTATTGGAAATCTAATCCAAATGGGCAACAAAAAGAGCAACTAAAGCGCGGATATAGCGTGATAGTTCTGCTTGCAAAAGAAATATTTGGCGAGGTGGAAATCAAAAATACCTATAAAGATTTTGCAAAATCAAATGAACAAGAAACACAAGCAAATACACAAAATACGCAGCCAAATCCCTCCGCAGAAATGTCCCCACAAAGCGCAGAAAATACAGAGAGTGCAGACTCTACAAATGCAGATATAACACAAGATTCTACCCAAAATCTTACACAAAAATTTCTATCTGAAAATAAAGAACTCATAGCAAGTATCAAGGAAAACTTTGGCGCGAAAGAAATGCGCGTGCAAAACGACTAGCAAATACTTTATAAGCAAATAAAACTAAGCAATGCAAAACAATCAACATACACCAAAGCAAGATTTTAGTGGCTTTGAAGTGATTGTGCCAAATAGGATTTTTTGCGCAAATGTAAAAAATATAAGCAAAATCGCGTTGAATATTTTGGAGAAAAAAGAGAGAATCTTTGTGCTAAGTGGGGCGGTAGGCAGTGGGAAAACCGCGCTTATACAAGCGATTTTATCAAGTATGGGTGGGGAGTTTATGGCGGTTAGCTCACCTACATTTGGGATACGACACGAGTATGGTAGAGTAGGCAAAAAGCCCCAAAGCACAAATAATGAAGCAAGCAAAGATGAAAGCAAAAATGCGGATAAAGAAAAATACGAAAATAAATATGAAGAAGTATATCACTATGATTTGTATAATGTAGATTTATATGAAGTTTTAGAGCTTGGACTTTTGGAGTGGCTAAGCCAAGATGGTTGGCATTTCATCGAGTGGGGGGAGCAAGTGTTGCCATTGCTAAAGTCAAGTGGCTTTGAGTGTGTGGAAGTGAGTATCACGGAGAGTTTGGATTTGCTAGATGAGATGATAGGCGACAAAGACAATGCAGAGTGCAAAAAAGAAGTGATACAGCGCAGTGCAAAAATTGATTTTCGTGCTCATTGTTGCAGATTTTATAAAATTTCTCCATAAAAGCACTAAAAACATTGAAAATTAAGACAATGCCGACTATAATACCAAGCAATTTTTGTTCTAACTAATTTTAATAAAAACCGCAAAATCTAAAAGCCTAAAATATTAGGACATTTAAATAGGAAATGCCAAAACACAAGGAGTGAAATTGGGAGAGCATAAGCTAGAAGCGAAAGATTTAGCTAAACATATCAAAAAAACCAAAATCGTAAATGGCATTTCTTTATCGCTTGAGAGTGGCGAAGTGGTAGGACTTCTAGGACCAAATGGAGCGGGGAAAACCACGACTTTTTATATGATTTGCGGACTGCTAAAGCCTAGCTCTGGGGGGGTGTTTTTGGATGGGGAGGATTTATCAAACTACCCTTTGCACAAGAGGGCAAATCTAGGCATAGGCTATCTTCCACAAGAATCAAGTATTTTCAAAGACTTAACCGTAGAGGAAAATCTAGCACTAGCTGCAGAAGCTACATTTAAAAACCAAAAAGCAGCCTCGCACAAAATCGAGCAAATGCTAGAGGCGTTTAATATCGAGCCTATACGCAAGCGCAAAGGGCTAAGCCTAAGTGGCGGGGAAAGACGGCGCGTAGAAATCGCCCGCGCACTCATCAAAGAGCCGAAGTTTATTTTGCTTGATGAGCCTTTTGCTGGGGTTGACCCTATTGCTGTGATTGATATTCAAAAGATTATCCAAAAACTTGTAGAAATGGATATAGGCGTGCTTATCACTGACCACAATGTCCGAGAAACGCTATCAGTATGCCAAAGGGCTTATGTGATAAAATCTGGCTCACTGCTTGCAAGCGGAAGCGCAGATGAAATCTATCAAAACTCCCTTGTGCGCCGCTACTACTTGGGCGAGCATTTTAGAGCATAGATTTGGCAAGGGGTGGATAAATGGCACAGGCTTCTATGCGGCTACGGCAAAATATCAAAGGCAAGCTATCTAATACCTTAAAAAGCTGGCTACCGATTTTGCAAGGGGATTTATCCGAAGTAGAAGAAATCCTAAAAGATTGCGCTATGCAAAATCCATTTATCAATATAAAAAATGCTAGGGAGGAGGATTTTGGGAGGGTTCATAAAGCAAGTAAGGCAAGCAAAAAAAGCAATAGCATAAGTGCAAAATCTAGCATAAGCGAGAAAATCGAGCAGCTAACAATCGCAAAAGATAGCTTCTATGAGAACCTAAGAGCGCAGATTTCTCCCCCGCTTTTTCCCACAGATATTAGTCAGCAAATTGCCTTTGATATTATTGAGGGGATTGATAGTGAGGGGTATTTTAGAGAGGATAGCGAGGCGTGTGCTAAGAGGCTTGGCGTAGAGGAAGCGGAGTATGAGAAAATCAGGCTACGATTTTGCTACTTAGAGCCTCGCGGGGTGGGGGCAAAAGATGTGCTTGAGTCGTTTTGCTTTCAGCTAGAATCAAGTGGCACGGATAATGATACTTATGAGCTTTGCACACAGATAATCCACAACCTAAGCTCGCATACCCAATACAAAAAATCGCCCTTTTATGAAGAAGCGATGAAAATCATACGAAGTTTTAAAAATCCACCCGGGCTAGATTTTGACTATGAGGAAAGCTATAAAATTCCTGATATTTATGTGCTTGAGGAGGAGGGAAGTGTAATCGTGCGAAGCAATGATGAATACTACCCGATAATTGAGCTAGAAAATAGAGAATCTAGGATTGATACACTAAGAAATAATAGAAATGCAAATATGGCAGATACACTCCAAGATACAGACAAAGACACACAAATCTACATAAAAACAAAAATCAAAGAAGCACGCGACTTGATAGACGCGCTTGAGATGCGCAAAGCCACGATAAAAAAAGTCGGGCTTATGATAGTGGATTATCAGTATGATTTTTTTATGGGAGGGGAGATGAAGCCTATGAAGCTAAAAGATATTGCTGAAGAGCTAGGATATGCACCAAGCACGATTTCACGAGCGATTTCTAATAAATATTTGGAGTGCTCAAGGGGGATTTTTGCTATAAAGAGCTTTTTTACCACTGCGATTGAGGGCGATGTAAGCAATGCTTCGATAAAAGATTTTCTAAGCGAAATCATAAAAAGTGAAAACAAGAAAAAACCGCTAAGTGATTTAAAAATCTTAAAAATGATAGAGGAAAAATTTGAGCTAAAAATAGTGCGCAGGACGATAACCAAGTATCGAAAACAGCTCAATATCGCAAGCTCAAGTGAACGCAAAAAACTCTATGAAATAGGGTATTAAACTTCATAAATATAAGTTAAAGAATCCCAAATGCAAATAGCGCAAAAAAATCCACAAAACGCCAAAAATATAAAATCACAAGTTTGTGAAGCACTTAGCGATACACAAAAAGAACAAAAAGAGCAAGAGCAAAATCTAGGCAATGATTGCTATGAATTTTTGGCTAGCAGTGCGGATTGCAAACTAATCAAGCAACTTGATTTAGAGTCCTTTTTTGCAGATTTTGCCACATTTCTTGCGCGTAAAAAGCCAATGTATTTAAACGGCGATTTAGCTGTGTATAAGAAAATGATAGATGAGCTAGATTTGGCATTTTGTGATAGTATCCACCTGCCACAAATCCCACGCGTAGATTTGCTAGAGCCTGCGCTAATGCACTTAAACAAAAATGGAAATCTGCACTTAAGTCAAATTTATAACATTAGCAAGATTTTGGGGTATTTTTGCACATTGCAAAAACATATCCAAAAAAACTCTCAAATCCCTGATAAAAGCACTCTAAAAGAATGGATAGAAAAAATCATTTTTCCTCCAAACTTGCTAGAATCTCTGCTTATTTTTACACAAAATGGCGAGATAAAAGACGGTATTTTCCCGCAAATAGATTCTATAAAATCCTCTATCTCAAATGTCGCTTTAAATATAAAATCCGAACTCTCTGCACTATTAAATTCCAAACATTTAGAATCTTATTTGGTTGATAAGCAAGTGCATTTTATCTATGAGTGTCAAACGCTTTTGCTAAAAGCTGGTTTTAGTAAGGCATTAAATGGCAATATATTAGAGCGCACGCAAAGTGGGTATTTTTATGTCCTGCCTAGTGATATTGCTAGGCTTTATGAGCGACAAAATAGCCTAAGAGATAGCCTTGAAGTAGAGATAGCAAATATCGCTAAAAATCTATCAGTTTTGCTTAAAAAGCATATTTTGTTTTTGCGCTTTATTGATAAGGAGTTTGATAAATTTGACTTGCTCCAAGCGCGGCTAAATTTTGCAAAATCTAAAAATTTGGAATTTATCTTGCCTTATGTCGCTAGTCAAAATCCAAAAAAAGCAAAGCAAGCAAAAGATATTTCAAGTTTTTATAGCGACTCTTTAAAAATCATTTTGCACGATTTTTGCCACCCGATTTTAGCAAACCCAAAGCCTACAAATATCATTTTTGACAAAGACGCACTTATCCTAACGGGCGTAAATGCTGGTGGCAAAACAATGCTGCTAAAATCTATTTTAAGTGCGGTGTTTTTAGCCAAACTTCTAATGCCTATGAAAATAAATCCTCACAAAAGTAGGATTCCCCACTTTAGGCAAATCACTGCTATCATCTCTGACCCACAAAACACCAAAAATGATATTTCTACTTTTGCAGGACGAATGCTTGAGTTTAGCCAAAATTTGGGGCGAGAGAATATGCTTTTGGGAATTGATGAAATCGAGCTAGGGACAGATGCTGATGAGGCAAGCTCGCTTTATCAAATCCTGCTAGATGAGATTCTAAAAAAGGGTAATAAAATCGTGCTTACTACTCATCACAAACGACTTGCTTCGCTTATGGCTGGGGATTTTCGTGTGCAGATGAGTGCGGCACTTTTTGATGTCAATCTAGGCAAACCTTTGTTTGAATTTTTGCACGGAAGCATTGGTAAAAGCTATGCCTTTGAGAGTGCGGAGAGATATGGGATTCCTACTCTTTTGGTTGAGAGGGCAAGGAAGCACTATGGCGAGGACAAAGAGCGACTAAATGAGCTTATAGAGCAATCTAGCAAGCTAGAAATAGAGCTAAAATCCAAGCAAGAACAAGCGCAAAAAGAGCTAGAAAATCTACAAAAAAAATCAGCACAATATGACGAGCTCATCATCGCACTCAAAGAAAAATTTGCAAAGAAAGAAATGGTAATGGAGAGGGCATACAAAGAAGCACTAGATGTATTGAAGCAAAAAGCAAATACGATGAGTGAAGCGCATAGAAATATCAATACTGCCCATAAGATTTTGGAGTCTTTTTATGCGCAAGATGATGAGAGTAGAGATGAGAGTGGCAAAAATGCTGGGCACACAAAAGCACACACTACAAACGAGACAAATCCAAAATCTAACTACAAAAAGGGTGATACTATCAAGTATAATGGCAAAAGAGGCAAAATCCTAGAAGTCCATAGCAAGCATTTTTTGGTAGAGCTAGATTCTGGTATGAGGTTAAAGGTGGATTTTGCAAAGGCAAATGAAAAAAGCCACTCAAATCTTTTGCCTACTCACAAACTCCAAAAAGATAGCTCAAAAAGTGTCGCAACAAAAGGATACACTCTAGAGCTAGCGCATAGTGGCGCAAGCCCTAGCCTTGATTTGCACGGATTTCGCGTAGAGGAAGCGATAGAGGCTATGGAAGATTTTATTTCTAAAAGTTTGGTGGCTGGGTTTGATGAGGTGGCGATATGCCACGGACTAGGTGGGGGCGTGCTAGCAAGGGTTACACGCGAGTTTTTAAGCACACACCCAAAGGTGGTTAGCTTTTGTGATGCGCCACCAAAGCTAGGTGGTATGGGCACGCAAATCGTGCGATTATAAAATATGCTTTTGTAAAAATCTTAAAAAAGCGCAATTTGAGATTTTAGGCACATTAGCAAAAGGAGCGCAAAAGGAAGCTTGCAAAAGTCTTTGTTTGGTGGTGTAAAATACACGCCACGACAAAAATCTATAAAAAGTATTTTTACAAAGTGGGTGGCGCAATTTTTTGCTTATGACTATTTGACAAACCTAGCAAAAACACTTCGCAATGCTTCTTGCAACCCTTTGACTACAAGCACACTCCTTAGTGTGAAATTTTCGCTTTTATCCCCTCTTTGTCCGCGCTAAATTCTACTTTGTCTCCGTCTTTTAGCTTGTCTTCTAGTATAAGTTCGGCAAGTCTATCTTCTATCTCTTCATAGAGTGCGCGTTTTAGCGGGCGCGCCCCAAACACAGGGTCAAAGCCCACACTTGCGATAAACTCCTTTGCTCTAGAATCTAGAGTGATAGTTATGTCGCGCTCTTTGAGTTTGCTAGCGATGTGGGCAAACATTATATCCACGATTTGTGTTATCTGGCTTTGTCCCAAAGGATTAAAAATCACCATATCATCAAGGCGGTTTAGAAATTCTGGCTTAAAGTAGCCTTTTAGCTCGTCTTTCACGGCGTTTTCGCGCTCGTTTTTGTCCTCTATTTGCATTATTTTGTCGCTACCTATATTGCTTGTCAAAATGATAATGGTGTTTTTGAAATCCACCGTTACGCCCTTGTTGTCCGTTAGACGCCCATCATCAAGCACTTGCAAAAGCAGGTTAAACACATCGGGGTGTGCTTTTTCGATTTCATCAAAAAGTAGCACACAATAGGGCTTCCTGCGCACCGCTTCGGTAAGCTGCCCGCCCTCTTCATAGCCTACATAGCCCGGGGCTGCTCCCACAAGGCGCGAAACCTCGTGCTTTTGCATATATTCGCTCATATCAAAGCGCACGAGGTTTTTCTCACTATCAAAGAGAAATCGCGCCAATGCCTTAGCCGATTCTGTCTTACCAACGCCTGTGGGTCCCAAAAAAAGAAAACTCCCAATAGGGCGATTGCTATCGCTAAGCCCTGCTTTGTTGCGCTTGATTGCCCGAGCGATTGCCTTTAGCGCGGCTTGTTGCCCGATGACAGATTGCGCGAGTTTTTCCTCTATGCCTAGAATTTTCTCTTTTTCACTTTGGAGCATTTTTTGGATAGGGATTTGCGTCCAGCGACTAATGATTTTAGCGATACTCTCTTGGGTAACGGCGTTTTTTAGTAGCGTGCCTCCATCTTGCATTTGCTCCCATTTCTCATTAAGTGCCTTTTCGTTTTCTATCGCCTTTGGTAGCGTGTCATAGTCGATTTTGGCGGCTTCTTCGAGCTTGCCCTCGCGCTTAAAAATATCGCTATTGCGCTTTAAATTCTCGATTTCATCTTTTGCTTTGGCGATTTGCTCAAAGACAGATTTTTCATTCTCAAACCTCGCTTCTAGCTTTGCCCTCTCCTCATCGGCATTGCTGATTTGCTTTTCTATCTCTTTTAGCCGATTGCTCGCACTTGTGGAGTCTTTTTCCATTTTTAGGGCTTCTTTTTCGACTTTTAGATTTTGCACCACGCGCTTTATGTTTGCAAGCTCAAAAGGCTCGGATTCGATTTGCATTTTGAGCTCGGCAGCTGCTTCATCGATTAAGTCAATGGCTTTATCAGGCAAAAATCTATCTGTGATATAGCGTGATGAGAGCTTAGCAGCAGCCACAAGTGCTGAATCTGTGATATTTACTTTGTGGTGGGCTTCTAATCGCTCCTTTAGTCCGCGCAAGATTTGTAGCGACTCGCTCACGGTTGGCTCATTTAGTGGCACGGGCTGAAATCGCCGTGTGAGAGCGGCGTCTTTTTCAAAGTATTTGCGGTATTCTTTTAGCGTGGTCGCGCCGATAGTGTGTAGCTCACCACGAGAGAGTGCGGGCTTTAGGATATTTGCCGCGTCCATAGAGCCCTCGCTCGCCCCCGCTCCCACGATAGTGTGAATCTCATCGATAAACAAAATCACATTCGCGCTTTTTTTGACTTCATCGACAACCGCCTTTAGTCGCTCCTCAAACTCGCCTCGATACTTCGCTCCGCTGATAAGCGCACTCATATCAAGCGCGATTACGCGTTTGTTTTGCAAAGAGAGTGGCACATCTTTTTTGATGATTTTTTGGGCTAGTCCCTCTACGGCTGCGGTTTTGCCTACACCGGGTTCGCCTAGTAGGATTGGGTTGTTTTTTGTCTTGCGTATGAGGATTTGCATAAGTCGCTGTATCTCCTCATCTCTGCCGATGACGGGGTCTAGCTTGCCCTCTAGTGCTTTTGCTGTAAGGTCTATGCCGTATTTTGCTAGGGCTTGCAAGTTTGAATCATCGTTTTGGTTTAGGATTTTGCTTCCTGCGCGGATTGATTCGAGTGTCTTTGCTAGCTCGTGGGTGTCTATATATTTCCCCAAAATTTGCTTAAAATCATCGCTTTTTAGGTTGGCAATGATGAAATTATCTAGTGCTACGAAGTTATCGCCATTTTGCGTGGCGTGGGCTAGGGCTAAATCTAGTGCGTTTTTTAGCTCGCTTGATAGAGAGATATTTTCACTTGATACACTAGAGGATTTTGGTAGGGACTCTACCGCGCTTTTTGCTTCTAGCTCTATTGCTTGTGTTTGTGCGTCCATTTTGTTTAGGGCTTGGTTTAGCAGGCTTTGATGATTTGCTAGCATAGCCCAGATGATATGCTTGCTTGTGAGCTCGGCATTGCCTGCGTGCAGGGCAAGCGAAGCAGCAGAATCTAGTGTTTCTTTGAAATGATTTGTAAGTTTGTCAAAAAGAGAATTTTGCATTTTCACTCCTTTAAGTTTTGTCTTTGCGTTTTTAGTGTTTTGTATTTATGTGTATTGTTTGCTTTTGTCAAAATCAAACTTTATACAAAAGGCATTATAATACTTTAGTCTAAACATATAAACTTTTTTTACTCATTTATTGTTAAGGTTTTGAAAATTTAGTGAGAATCTAGCAATAATTTTGCTTTGTTGCTTGTTTTTAAGCGTTTTTGTGGGATTTGGCTTGATATTTGCTAGTTTTTGGATAAAATACGCCTTTGCTTTTAAGCCTAAAATATTTGGGATAAAGACTTTGGTTTAGGCGAGATTTTGCAAATTTTTAAGCACGATTAGGAGAAAAAAGACACGATGAATAAGAAATACTTTTTCTTGGGCGTAGGAATCGCATTTGTTTGGGCTTTGCTAGCTTTTAGCAATGTGTTTGCTATATCACAAGGCACTCAAAAGCCACAAAATCCGCAAGCAGACAGGAAGCAACGCGCTCAAGCGATTGAAAAATTTTCTAAAACCCTCTCAATCATAGAATCTTACTATGTCGATGAAGTGGGGGTAGAAGAGATTGTGGATAAGGCTATTGATGGGCTTATAAGCAATCTAGACGCACACTCTGCCTACCTTGATGAGAAAAAATACAAAGAGCTAAAAATCCAAACCAAAGGCGAGTTTGGCGGACTAGGAATCACAGTGGGACTAAAAGATGGTGCACTTACGGTAATCGCCCCGCTAGATGACACTCCCGCGCAAAGAGCAGGGCTAAAAAGTGGCGATGTTATCCTAAAAATCGAAAATCAAAGCACGATAGGAATGAGTATAGATGATGCTGTAAATCTAATGCGTGGTAAGCCAAAAACACCTATCACTATAAGCATAGTGCGAAAGGGCGAGGGCAAGCCTATGGAGTTCAAGCTCGTGCGCGACATCATCAAAGTCAAATCCGTGTATGCCAAAAAGATTGAAGACACAGATTATCTCTATTTGCGTGTAAATTCATTTGATGAGAATGTAACACAATCTGCAAGCGCAGCCCTAAAAGAGCACACAAAGATAAAAGGGCTTGTGCTAGATTTGCGAAATAATCCGGGTGGGCTACTTGACCAAGCGGTGGATTTGTCAAATCTCTTTATCAAAGACGGCGTCATCGTATCCCAAAAAGGCAAAGTCAATGAGGAAAACATAAGCTACAAAGCCACAGGTAAAGCACCATACTCAAAGCTACCTATCGTAGCCCTTGTCAATGCAGGCACAGCAAGTGCTAGCGAAATCGTGTCAGGCGCACTCCAAGACCACAGACGCGCTATCGTGGTGGGCGAGGAGACATTTGGCAAAGGAAGCGTGCAAATGGTAATCCCCATAAGCTCAAATGAAGCTATCAAGCTAACTACTGCCAAATACTACCTACCAAGTGGGAGAACCATACAAGCTGTAGGCGTCAAGCCAGATATAATAGTCCATCCGGGGAGCGTGCCACAAAGTGATGGCGGGCTTGAGATAAAAGAAGCAGATTTACGAAATCATCTAGAAAATGAACTTCGCAAAATCGATAACAAAGGCGAAAAACCAACCGAGTCCAAAAAAGAATCTCAAAAGCTAATCTCTCAATCAGACATAGCCGATGATATACAGCTAAAATCTGCCATAGATGCTCTCACTGCGTGGAATATCCTAAGTGCAGAGAAAACACCAAGTGCCAAAGCTAACTAATACTTTAGCTTAGGAAGTCTGTATTTTAGATTTCTTTTGTGTTTTGTGTGGCTGTTGATTTGTTTTAGGGACATAATTGCAGGGGGGTTTGGTAATAAAGGCAAAAAATGGCAAAAGACTTAGCCACTTCTTTATCTCATATAGCTATCATAATGGATGGTAATGGTAGATGGGCACAAATGCGTGGCAAAGGACGCAAGGCTGGACACAAAGAGGGGGCAAAAAAGGTGCGCGAAATCACTACTTGGTGCGCCAAAAATCATATTGCTTATCTCACGCTTTATGCTTTTTCCACAGAGAATTGGGCTCGTCCAAAGCAAGAAGTGGATTTCCTACTAAAACTACTTGAAAAATACCTAAAAAATGAAGCAAAAACTTATCATAAACACCAAATAAGATTTCGCGCTATTGGCGATATTGGCGCGTTTAGCAAGACACTGCAAAATCTCATAACACAACTAGAATCTAGCACACATAGCTACACAAATCTAACCCAAGTTTTGGCACTCAATTATGGCTCAAGAGATGAGCTAGCCCGTGCATTTGGCAAAATCCTAAAATCTAAGCAACTATCAAAACCTACTCAAGCACAACAAATGCCACAAACGCTACAAAAATCTAGCGACATACAAGCCCTAATAGCCAAGAATTTAGACACTTATGATTTGCCAGATGTGGATTTGCTTATCCGCACAGGTGGGGAGCAGAGATTATCAAACTTTTTGCTATGGCAGGCAAGCTATGCGGAGCTGTATTTTAGCAAGACGCTTTTTCCAGATTTTGGCACGCGTGAGCTAGAGCGAATTATAGTGGATTTTAGCAAGAGGGTTAGGCGATTTGGCGGGCTATGAAGCAAAAACTAGCAAAAACTAAGAATTGACAGAGATAAAAGCAGGTCAAATCTAGTAAAATCCCAAAAACACTTTAAGGAGAAAAAATGATAATTATCCCAGCTAGGCTTTCCTCCACCCGCTTTCCAAACAAGATTTTGGCAGATATACAAGGCGAACCGATGCTAATAAAAACTGCTAAAAATGCTAGCAAAATCGATGAAGTGTGTATAGCTTGTGATGATGAGGGTGTGCTAGAGCTGTGCAAAAGAGCGGGACTCCAAGCCCTTATCACTTCTAAGCACCACCAAAGTGGCACAGATAGATGCAACGAAGCAGCAAAAAAGCTCGGGCTAAATAGCAAAGAAATCATCATAAATATTCAAGCAGATGAGCCGTTTTTGGAATCAGCCGTGATAGAATCGCTAAAAGACATAATGCAAAAAGGTGCTTGGATGGGGAGCTGTGCAAAAGTGATAAGCCAAAGCGAAATAGAAAATCCAAATCTTGTAAAAGTCGTTCTAAATAAGCAAAATGAAGCGATTTATTTCTCTCGCGCAAGCATTCCTTTTTGGCGAGATAAAGAGTCCAAAAGCCCACCGATTTATTATGGGCATTTGGGTGTATATGGGTATAGCGCAGAATCTTTGGCGGAGTTTTGTGCATTGCCAAATGAGCTAGATTCTAGTCCGCTAGAGCATATCGAAAAGCTAGAGCAACTTCGTGCGATATACTATGGCAAACGCATACAAATGACAATCGTGCAAAGCCAAAGTATCGGCATAGACACAAAAGAGGATTTGCAAAGAGCATTGGAGCGATTTGGCTAAAAATAGATAGATTTTCTAAGTGGTTTTACTATGAGGGAAATTTGCAAAACGCGTTATGACAAAAATAAGGTTCAAATGATTTTGTTTGTGTAAAAACTCCTAAGTAATTTTTGGATTTCAAAAAAACCGCACGCTAGAAAGTTTAAAAAATCTAGCCTTGTAAGGCACTTTGGACTTGGGATTTTATATCCTCATATAAAAAGCCCTCTTTGAAATTATCTAGCTTGCCTCCTGCGGCGTTTTTGTGTCCCCCGCCGTTAAATACTTCTTTGCTTAGCTCGCTTACATCGCACGCACCATTTGCCCGCAGGCTAATCGTGCCACGCATATTTATATCCATATAAAAATCATACTCCTCATTTTGTCGCAAAAAGCGATTGGCAAGCACGCTAATCCCACCCATACAATAGCTCAAAAAGCCCTTTTTGTCGCCATAAAAAATCGTGCAATTCTCTTTCATTCCCTCCAAAAGTTCGCACTGGATACGAGAGCAGACGCTATCCATTGTTTCTTTATCTGGCGTGCCTTTTAGGGCGAGCTTTTTTAGCATAAACACAGCGTTGTCAAATTCTACCGCACCTTTTTGTAAATACTCAAAAGCAAAATCCAAAAGGGCAAATTTATACGCCCTATGAGGTTCATCAAACATAAAGCGATTTAGCTCATTGCTCATAGCTATCATTCCAAGCGCGACTTTGCCAAACTCAAAATTCTCTCCATCTTCTAGCCAAATATCTATGGCATTTATCATCTCTATGAAGTCTTTTAGCTTAGATAGATTCTCTAGTTTTTGATTTTCTAGCGAAAACATTTTTGGTAGTGTTTCATAAGTGATTTTGCTAGCACAGCGTGTATCATCTAGATGATACCATTCATAGATTTTGGCGCACTCCTCGCCACTTATGTGGTGGTCTAGCAGTAGGGCTTTGACATTGTGTCCGCTTGCTTCATAGCTTGCTATTTTTTCATTTAGCCATTTTGCCTCGCTAGGAGTTAGGTTTAAATCCGTGATTAAAATCAAAAATTGCTCGCCACTGTCGCTAGAATCTAGCTTTTTATCAGCCTTGTTATTTGACTTATCACTTAGCTTGGGGCGAAACTTTGATTCTAGTAAGCTAAGCGTGGAAGTCATACTGCCTTTTGTGAGTTGTGCGTCTATTTTTGTGCAGATATGTTGTAGTCGCACGCTCACTTCTTTGCCGTAGTTTGCGTTAAAAAAGCAAATATCATCAAATACTTTGTTTGCGACATATTGACAGCCATAGCCGTCCAAATCTGTATGAGAGAGATGAAAAACTTTCATTTTTATTCCTTATGATTTATTTCTTTTTAGCTTTGTGTGCTTAGGCACTTCTAAAGCTAGGCTCGATGATTCCTACAAACTCATATTTGGAGTTTATATCGATTTCTGCGGAGCTAAGAAGCACGACATCAATTCGCAACTCTTTTAGCTTGTTGTATAGCGGACGCCGTAGCTTTGGTCCTGCTACGATGACAAAGTGCAGGATATTTTTTGCTTTTAGCTCACCTACTTTGGATTCGCACGCTTCTAGTAGCTTTTGGGTTTCTCCTGTGCTTAGCTCCAAAATCAGCCCAAAATCTGGGTCTATGCGGATTTTGGAGTTTAGATACTCTTCATCAAGTGGTGCAAAGGTAAGAATTTTTAGGCTTCCATCATCAGCGGCAAAAGTATGTGTTATCACTCGTGCAAGCTTGGAGCGGACATTTTCTACGACTAAGTCAATATCCATATTTTGCTTATCTACGATAGTTTCTAGGATAGTTAGCATATCTCGTATAGGCACTTGCTCAGATAGTAGCTTTTGTAGCACGGAGCGAATCATAGCTGGGATTTTGCGTGCTTCCTCGATAAGTGCTGGGTAGTCTTCTGCCATTCTGTCTAGGATTTCTTTGATAGCATCACGCGTGATAAACTCTTCTGCGTGTCGCTTGACTAGTTCGCTTATATGTGTAGAAACCACCGTGCTTGGGTCGATGATAGTGTAGCCACTCATTAGCGCGTCTTCTTTGTCTTTTGGCTCTATCCATAGGGCGTTCATACCAAATGCTGGCTCTGTGGTTTCTATGCCCTCGATTTTTTTGCCAACGATGCCTGTATCCATTGCTAAAAATTTGTGAGGCATTACCGAGCCTTCGCCGATGACTACGCCTTTTAGCTTGATTTCGTAGTTTTGTGGTGGAAGGTGGAGGTTATCCCTGATTCTCACTTGTGGCATAAGAAACCCAAAATTTGAAGCGAGGTTTTTGCGCACAGAGCGCACACGCTCGATAAGCACTCCTCCTTGTTTTTGGTCGGCTAGCCCGATAAGCTCATATCCCAGCCCTAGCTCTAAGAAGTCAATTTTTAGTGCGTCATTTAGATTTCGCTCTTCTTCTTTTTTGATTTCCTCTGGGGATTTTTCTTCTTTGGGTGCGGGGGCGTGGCTAGCTTCTTTTACTTGCTCCTCTTCATCAAAGCTAGGCAATGACAAATCCATATTGAATCGTTTGTTTATCCAATCTATGAGTATAGATAAAAGACTTCGTTTATCCTCTCTAGAGAGAACCCACGCGATAAATAGCATAAGTGAGCCTACAAACATAAGCGACAAAGTCGGCAAGCCGGGTATGGAGGCAAAAAGTAGCAAAATCGCACCTACGATGATAAGGGTTTTTGACTGCGAAGTAAGCTGGGATATGAGATTTTGGGCGAAACTTTCTTTTGAGTTTTCGCTAGCAGCTGTGCGTGTGGCGACTATGCCTGTGGCAGTGGCGATGACTAGGGCTGGGATTTGTCCTACTAGCCCATCGCCGATAGTCAAAATACTAAAAGTGCTAGCAGAATCTGCTATACTTAAATCGCGCTGAAACACACCGATAAGGAATCCACCGATAATGTTTATAATGGTTATGATGATAGAGGCTATGGCATCGCCTTTGACAAATTTGCTAGCACCATCCATAGAGCCATAAAAATCTGCTTCTTGGGCAAGTGCTGCTCGTCTAGCTTTTGCCTCATCTTCGCTTATAAGCCCGCTGTTGAAATCCGCATCAATCGCCATTTGCTTACCCGGCATCGCATCTAGCGCAAACCTCGCTCGCACTTCGGTTACGCGTGTAGAGCCGTTTGTAACCACAAGTAGATTTACAAGCACCAATATTGTAAAGATAATCGTGCCGATGACATAGTTTCCACCTATGGTAAATTCCCCAAATGCAGCGATAATATCACTAACTGCGTTTGGTCCTTTATACCCCTCGGTTAGAATCATTCTAGTGGTGGCGACATTTAGCGCAAGGCGATAGAGTGTAACGATAAGCAAAAGTGTGGGGAAAGCTGAAAAATCCGTAGGCTTAGTGATATAGAGGGCTATAAAAATGATAAGGATTGAAAGCATAATAGAAATAGTGATGAGAAAATCCAAAATCGCAGGGGGGAGTGGGACAATGATGATGACTAAAATACAGAGCAAAAAAGCTACGACGGTCAAGTCTTTGGATTTTTGAAGTGTGCCCAAAAAAGAAAAAAGTCGTTTATAAATGTTTTGCCTTGCAGTTGCCATTTTTAGCGAGCCTTTTGGTGTTTAAGTCGTTTTGGTGTTTGCTAGAGGTTAAGAAAGTTTGCAAATAAATATTTTAAGCAAAATCTAGCTAAGAAAATCTTGGAATTGTAGCTAAAAATGGCTAAGAAATGGTTAAAACTCATAAGGCAAGTGCAAACATAAGCACGGAAAGAGGGGCTATCAATATTGCTAGATTTTTTATCGCAAGCAAGGCTGTTGAAAGACTGTTGTAAGTAAAGTTATTGTGGGGCTTATATCGCAAGCAAGGATATTATTAGCAACGCTATTGCGACTAAGCCTAAAATAGCCTATTTTTTTCTTTTTGATTTTTTTATTTTGGATTGCTACGCAAATTCGCTACGCTCATTTGCTCGCAATGAGAAAAAAATATTGTCATACTTAAGGCTTTAGCCAAAGTGTCTCAAAAGCAAAATAGAGATATTTCGCTTGTTATCAATATGACAACGGAAAATGGGCTGATAGAATCTAGAGATATTTTGGTTTTCTACGAAAGCTTGATATGACAAAGTTGATTCTATTGCGAGCGAGTGCAAACCAATCAGTTCCCCCTCCACTTACGAGGGGCAATCTTTAATTTCCCCCTCCCTTGCGGAGGGGGTAAGGGGGTGGGTAAATCCTACCTCCGCTTCTCAAGCAAAGTCAGCAACTACAAACGACAAAAACGCAACTGCTGGCAATGCGAATGCTTACATTATCAACAAAGCAAATGCAAATATTTCCGTCATTGCTAAAGAAACTTCGGCTTCTTTAGCAAAACAAGCAAGTTTTTTAACAAAAACCCCCCTAGCAAAACAAATATGCTTAGCTAATTTATGCCCAATGCAAAATCTAATTTTTTGCCTTATCAAAACTCATTCTATAAAGCAACTTCACTCTTTGCCTATGCTCTGTCTTTAGCTCATCTTGCAAATCTAGCTTAAAATTAGCCTTGAAAAATTCGCATATATTAGTTTTTGCAGTTATTTTGCGTATAGTTTTATTATACTCTATGATTCGCTCACTTTTATCGACTATTTGGCTTGTCGTGCCGATTTTTTCGCCATTTATATAGTCGCATATTTGCTCTTTAAATGACGGGTCAAAGGCGTTTAGATTGATTCCTTGCTTTTTGATAAAATCTGCAAGTTCTTGCGGACTCTTTTTACGCTCTATAAGCTCCTCGCTATGCTGATAGCTAAATTTAGCATCATTGCTTTGTAGGCTATTACTTGCACTTGCATAGCCGAATCCTATGCCAAAATCCACTCCGTGCGTTATTTTGTTTGCTCCTCTACCCTCGCTCCAGCTTCTAGATTCGACACTACCGCTTGTATCCGCGCTATCATTTTGCGATAGATACTCAAAAATCTCCTCTACATAGCTAAATTCCCATTTACACGCGCCCATATATCCAGCGATTCGCTTCATTAGCATATTTAGCTGAACGAAATAGCTCTGCGAATAATAGCGCAATGGATAAAATGATTTATCATCTACATATAAATCACTTCTAATCACCATTCCTTGATAGTCATCAATAGGCGTAGATTTATCGCCACTAAATAGCTCTTTATTGCGCGTATCATCAAAGCAAACTACCTTAAAGTCCTCTCTTTCAAGTTCTTTTTTAATGTCCGCATACTCGGGGTCTAATCTCATTGCGTTTTGCATTTTTTCATCTGCGATGAAAATTTTTTCTTGTTCTTGTGCCATTTTTTACTCCTTTTATTTTTTCAATATCAAATAAGCCACAAAAGCCACTAAGGCTACGCCACCTACTGCAATCCATATATTTCTACCGCCACTTTTATCCCTAGCTACGAATCGCTCCTCAAATGCGCTTTTTAGCTCTAAAAAGCGTTTAAGCTCAAGTCCCATTACCTCAAGTGTCTTTTGTATGAGTTCATTTGAAGTATCTTTATCCCAAACTATTAGGGCGATTCGCATTCGCCCTATGTCGTCTTTTATAGGGTGATAAAGTGCGCAAAAAAGTTTGCCATTGTCTAACTTACAATACACTTCATCATCTGCGCTTACTTCCTTGCAATCCCTTAAAATCTCATTGACACATTCTCTTTGCGCCTCACCTGTAATTAGTTTGCCATTTTGCGCGGTGATATGTGCGCGGTTGTTTGACTTGTCTATGCCCTGTATGGTTGCACTTATCATCATTGCCCCCTAGTCCGTGATAAAATCGCAAAGTTCTTGTTGCTTTTCTTTGCCGTTGAATTGTGTTAAATCTAAAATTTGACATTTACCCTTTTCGCCAAGCCAAGATTCTAGCTTTTGAATATCATCTTCGCTTATAATACCGCTCTCAAGGCATTTGTCTTTATGTGTGCCGATGATTTTTAGCGTGTAGCCTTTTCTCTCGCACAGCTCTTTATGATTTTGCAAATCCATTTGCACTTGCTCTTTGACTTTTTCATTTGTGAGATAATCATCAGCTCTAAAGACATAGACATATTTTGTGTTAGATTCTAAGCCCCTGCGTGCCTCGATATTTTCGTCATCATTAGCCCTAGCTCCAGCAGTATTTATCACGCGCAATGTCTTTTGGCAAGTATCAAAGGATTCTCTGCCAATCTTGCTTGTGGCATTATAGCTACTACTAAATTTGCCCTCTTTTAGGATATGAAATATCGTATCCTTGCCTACGCCCGTTTCGCCTGTCAAAAACACATTGTAAGTGTTGCTCTGTCTTAGTCGCAAATATGCCACTTCTATCACAGCGGGTATAGTTATCCTATATGCTGGTCCTGCCAAATCTACTCCCGTCCAAAGCCCTGTGATAACCCAGCCTATCGGTCCAGCAAATACGCTCATAGCCCTTGTAAGCCCTGCATTTGCTGCGAGAGTAAGCCCTCTGCCAAGCACTTGCTTTGCCACAGCATTGGCTACGATTAGGGCAAGTTGATATGAAGCAAAGCCACCAGCTTTTATTGCGCCTTGCATAGCAACGAGTGCTGCTTGCTTGCCAAATCCTAGCGCACTGCTAATATTTGTGTTTTTGTTTATTTCTTTGACTATTTGTTCTAGCTCTTTTGAGTCCATTTTTTCTATTGCTTTTTCCAAAATCTTTGCAAACAATTCGCCCTCAATGCGCTCCACAGATGAATTTTTGTTGTAATTAACCCTCAAGTTATCACACACATCACAAAGGATTTCCTTATAAAGCACACCTTCGCCAAACCTAAAAAGATAATTCACAAAGGTATTGCCACCAAATCGTTGCAATTCCTCCATAATCTCATCTACATATTTTATGTGGTTTGGATAGTGCGCTTTGTAGCCACTTTGCTGACTTAAATTTTCAGTCGCATTTGACTTGTCTTTGCCTGTAAGTATTTCTACTAATGTGTCTAAATCCGCACTTTGCATAGAGCGCAAAAACTCCAAATCTTCATCATATCTGTAAGCCATAAAGCCTCCTTTTGTTTTTGATAAATTATACAAAAGGGGTGCGACAGCATTTGTCGTCTGCAACATAGTTGCAAAAATTTTTGTAAAAATTTTTGCGGATTTTTTGCAGAATTTGTGCAAATGTCGTGTATAGCGTGGTTTTCTCAAGCTACGATAAGTAACATTCGTTTTTTTTTTTTTTTGTAGTTGGATTTTTGGGGGGATTTAGAGGTATTTTTGATGATTTTTGAGGGATTTTTGGAGGTTTAAGCGAGGTTTAAGGTATTTAAGTGGTTTTTAAGGTTTTGGTATGTAGGGGAGGGTTTCACACAGATTTTATAATGCGCTAGCTAAATGGTATATAAACTATGCAAAAAAGTATCGCGTGTCATTTGCGGTGTGTTTTAGATAGCACAAGCGAAACATTTATCATAAACATTTCGCTTGTGAATAATGGAGAGATATGGTAGAGAATACTTCCTAAAGACTTTTTGGGTAGATTTTAGGCTTTTTATTTCTTAGATTTTTTTGGCTTTTTACCCGCACTAGCTTCTTGTGCTTGGCTTTGGGCTTGTGCTTTTGCGGTAATCTCTGCTTTTAGCTTATTGATATTTTCTAGCTGCTTGCACGCTACTTCAAAGCCACCTTTGCAGCCTTTGTCTGCCAAATCCACTGCTTTGTCGATATATTTGTCAATGTATGGTTTTGCCTTAAGCGTGTCTTTGTTTTGCTCAAAGTATGATTTCCCCATACCAAGACAACCCATAGCACTTCCTAGCTCGCAGGCTTTTTCATATAGTCTTGTTTCATTTGCTTTATCTCCTAGCTCGCCTACTACCTTGCCATAAAAAGCACAAGCCGAAGCATACTCTTTATCGCAAGTTTTGTATAGAATGTCTATGTCTTCGGATTTTACTTCTTCGCTAGTAAGCACTGCGACTTTTAGGACGCAGGATTTGTCATTGCCCTTGCTTTTGCATAGTTTGTGAAACTTTTTTACTTGCGTAGATTTACACTTATCACGCTCTGCACCTTTATCTAGGGCATTGCACTCGGCTTGTTTTTTGCTCCACTCGCTAGTATCTATCTCGCTCCACACTTCCCAATCGCTATTTGGGTATTTTAGCTCGATGCCTTCTCCAATGTCTTGCTGTGTGTTAGCTTGTGTGCTAGTGGCTACTTGAGTATTAGAAGCCACTTGAGAATCAGCTTGTTCATTAGAATCAGCTTGCGCTTGAGGGGCATTTTGAGCTTGAGAATCTGCTTGTTCGCTAGGATTTACTTGTGTTTGAGATTCTTGTCGAGAGTCTGGGCTAGACTCTTGGGTAGAATCCGTGCTTAGAGTCTCTCCAAACGCTACAAATCCAAAAAACCCAAACGCTAATACAATCGCTATTTTTTTCATAGCTACTCCTTTTAAAGTTAAGTATATGAGGAAATTTTAGCATTTTTTTTTTAAATCAAATGATTTTTTAGTTGTGAGTGGATTAAAATCTGCGCAAAAAAATAATAAAAGATTATTGCTAGCTTGTTTTTGCTCTCGCACTCAAAAGACATAAGGGTATTTTAGATTTTGTCAATCCATTAGCACACATTAGCACAGAAGCTGGCATAGATTAGCATAGCTCATTAAACGCACTAAGGATTTTTAGCATATCAATATGCTCAGCAAAGTCGTGTGTGCGGATAATGTCTGCTCCATTTTGAAGTGCGAGCAAGTGCAAAGCCAAGCTACCGCTTAGTCGCTCGCTTGGGGATTGTCTGCTTGTGATTGCACCGATAGTGCTTTTGCGACTAGCACCTATCAAAATCTCATACCCAAAGTGCCTAAAATGCGCTAGGTTTTGGATAAGGGCTAGATTTTGGGCGTGAGTTTTGGCAAAACCAAAGCCAATATCTAGCACAATCCTGCTTGCTTTGTGTGCTTCTAGCTCACAAATTTTGTGCGCAAAAAACTCATCTACTTCGCTTATGAGATGAGTATATTCACTAAGATTTGCCATATCTTTTGGCGTGCCTTTTGTGTGTATAAGCACTACTTGAGCGCGGTAGTGAGCGATGACTTCAAGCATTTTTTTGCTTTTTATCCCACTTACATCATTTATCATTACAAAGTCGTGCTTAAGTGCGAAATCCGCTACTTCAGCGTTGTAGGTATCAATAGAAAAAGACACCTTTTTTGCTAGATTTTCTTTTTTTATAAATTCACATACTTCTTTAAGTCGTTTTTTTTCTTCGCTTGGATTTATTAGCTCACTTCCGGGGCGAGAGCTAGCTGCACCTATGTCGATGAGAGTAGCACCAGAATCTATAAGCGAGATTATGAATTCTATCGCCTTTTTTGAGCTGTGCCTAGAGTCTGCATAGAAGCTATCAGGGGTTATATTGATGATTGGCATAATGATTTTGCTTTGGCTAGATTTGGTGGCGAGATGGGATTGCAGTTTTTTTGCTATTTGCTTTAGTCCAAAGGGTTGGATTTTGCATTTGTAAATGATTTTTTCTAGCTGTGTGTGTGTAGCGATAAGCAGGGCATTATATAGCTTTTGCTCTCCTAGTATCGCATCTCTTGGTGTGGCTAAATCCCCTCCTGCACTTAGTGCTTCTTGCTTTAGGATATTTAGTGCGGGCAGGCTTAAATCCTGCAGTGAGAAAGCAAGCACTTCGCCCTTTTTTTGCATAATCTTTGCACCCATTTTTTCTGTGCCGATTTTGCTAAGCCATTTTGGAAGCAAATCTATATTTACTCGCTCCAAAACCACTTCTTTTTTGCTAGCTTGTGTGCTCGCTTGTTTATCTTGCGTGTTTGTTTGTGGGGATAGCTTATATGCTTCTTGCGTGGGATTTGGGGGTTTTTTTGGCATTTTGGCTCTTTTTAGATTTTGCTTAGTTTTTGGGTTTTATAAAACCCTTTTAGCGTTGTTTGTTTTTTGTCTAAGTAGTAGCATAAGTAGCAGCGGGGTTATCACTAGCGAGATTCTGCGGTAGTTGTGTAGTTCCAAAAGCGCGTTATCAAACATTTCTAGCTCTTCCTCGCTTAGCTTTATGCCTGCTTTGTGGATAGCAAGTAGTAGGGATTCTATCATTTCTTTGCCGCTTGTTTTTGTCCCCTCGCTTGCGTTTATGTTTTTTAGGAAATCAAAGATTTTGCCCAAGTCTAGCCTTGTTATATCAAGTCCAAAGGAAGCAATCTCGCTTTTTTCGCGCAAATCCTCTAGCACAAGCCTAGAGCGAATCGTAGGTAGCAAAGCGGTTTTGTTGCGCGTGATGATGATAAAATGGATATTTTGTGGTGGTTCTTCTAGGATTTTTAGTAGAGCGTTTTGGGCTTCGTTGCGGAAGTTTTGTGCAGCAATGATGATAGTTTTTTTCTCTTTTTCGGCGATATAGGCTTGGGCGATTATGGCGTGGGCGTCCTCCATTTTGACTTCCTCGCAGACAAAATCACGCACGATTTCGTTGCGCAAGGCAATCTCATCTTTTAGCGATTGTGCTTTTTCAAAAATATCATAGCTTAGGATAATGTTGCCTGTGTATTGCATTTTGCCTCGATTGTTTTGATTCACTAGATTGGCTATTCTAGGACAACTTTGCCAAGCACGGAAGCATATAGCGATTTTTCAAACAATTGGAGCATCTCAATAAGTTTATAATCCAAAAATTCATCGCTTTCTTTTAGCACAAAAGATTGTCGCACGCCCTCATTTAGCACCCAAAAAAGTCCATTTCCCCTCCCCATACACAAATCCGCCATAATCGTATCGCTTCGCCCCACATACCAAAACATATAATCTTTGTAAGCGATTTTTAGCATATTGCGGATATTTTCCATATTTTCTTTTTGTAGCACAAAATGCGCGGGAAAAAGACTTTTTAGGCTAAGCACGGGCAAAATCGGGCGAGGTTTGCTAGAGCTATGAAATCTCGCTAGCGCATAAGATATGAACCAATCCCTACGCTCATCAGTAGCAAGTAGCAATGCCCCGCCATCTAAAATATGCTTTATCGCAGGGAGTGAAGTATCTGCCCAAATATTTCTTGCTACCTCAAGCCATTGTCTATCGTTTGCCCACTTTTTGCAATCACTGCGGATATTATCTAGTAGCCACGAGCGAAAATCTAACACTTCTTGCATAATATCTCCTTTTTTAAAAAATATTTCCCTTTTTGGTTGTGATAGCTTAAGTCTCGCTAATATTTTTAGCCAAACTTAAAAAACATAGCTAACGCGCTTTTTTGATTGGCACAAAAATATAAAGACAAAATCTGCATAAAGCTAAGATTTTGGATTTTGTCGCTTTTGCTTTTAAGGGCATTGCTTGTGGATTTGTAGCTTAGATATTCTCACACGGGGCAGGATTCTAGCTTGTATGCGCTATGCAGGGCGCGCACCGCATTTTCGGCGTGTCGTAACCCGATTACCATAGAGACTTTTATCTCACTTGTGGAAATCATCATTATGTTGATATTTTCGTTTGCAAGTGCGCGAAATCCAGCACTTGCCACGCCGCTGTGAGATTTCATACCCACACCCACAATAGAGACTTTGGCTATGTCGCAGTCATATTCGATAGATTCTACATCTTTTTTAAATGGCTCTAATGCTAGCTTTGTTTGCTCTATGTCGGTTTGGGGGATAGTAAAATCTATGTCTGTCTTGCCATCTCGCCCGATAGTCTGCACTATCATATCTACATTGATATTGGCATTTGCAAGTGCGCTAAAAATCTCTGCGGCAATGCCCGGTCTATCTATCACATCTGCTATGCTTACTCGCGCTTGGTTTTTATCTAGTGCGATTCCACTTACGATTGGCTTTTCCATTATGTCCTCCTCTTTTGTGATGAGTGTGCCCTCTTTTTGGGTAAATGAGCTACGCGTAACAAGTGTAACACCCCATTTTTTTGCTAGCTCCACAGAGCGATTTAGCAAGACTTTTGCACCCATAGAAGCAAGCTCTAGCATTTCATCGTAGCTGATTTTGTCGATTTTGCGTGCGTTTTTTTCGATTCTAGGGTCGGTGGTGTAGACGCCATCGACATCGGTGTAGATTTCGCACAAATCCGCTTTTAACGCACCTGCTAACGCCACTGCTGATAAGTCGCTCCCTCCTCGTCCAAGCGTAGTGGTCTCTCCCTCTGCGCTCACGCCCTGAAATCCAGCCACCACGACAATGTAGTCTTGTGCTAGGAGTTCTTTTATGCGTGCGGTGTTTATGGATTCGATTCGCGCTTTTGTATGTGTGCAATCAGTGAGTATGCCCGCTTTTTCGCCACTTAGTGAGATTGCTTTGTAGCCCTTTGATTCTAGGGCGATAGCTAGAAGTGCGGCGGTTACGCGCTCGCCTGCGCTTAGTGCCATATCTACTTCGCGTTCATTTGGTAGCTTGCTAAAGTATTTGGTGTAGTTGATAAGTGCGTCTGTTTGCCCGCTCATAGCAGATACTACGATTACGAGTTGATTATTTTGGGGATTTTCATTTTTTTTATTTGTGGATTTTTCTTGCGTGGTTTTTAGTGCGTCTATCACGCGATTTGCTACGCTATCAATTCGCTCACAATCCCCCACACTCGTCCCGCCGTATTTTTGCACGATTAGCATTATAGATACCCTTGCGTTTTAAAGTAGTTTAGCACCTTGCTATACACATCTCGCTTAAAGCTTTTTACTCTCTTAAACACTTCTGCAATCTCCACAAACTGATATGAAACAAACTCTGGGTGTGCTGTTTGTAGATTGATTTTGGCATTTGGCTTTAGTCTAAGCAAAAAATATCGCTGTGTTTGTCCATCAAAGGGTTGCATTTTTGTCCGCACATCTTCGGGGAAATCGTAGTTTATCCATTGTGGGTATTGCGCCAAAATCTCCACTTCATCAGTGCCTATTTCTTCTAGCAATTCTCTAAATAGTGCTTCTTGTGGATTTTCCCCCTCATCTATACCACCTTGTGGAAATTGCCACGCTCCGCGCACATCGCTTCTCTCGCCCAAAAAAAACTCACATTTTTTGGGATAATGTGATGAAAGGATTATAGCTGCGACATTTGGGCGGTATTTTTTTGCCATTTTTTGCCTTTACCTGTGGTTTTGTAGTTTTGTTTTGCTCTATATTTTGTTTTTTAATTTGCTTAAGATTTTTGCTTGTGGCTATTTTAGATTTTACAATTTCAAAACGCATATTGTAGCATATTTGCGTATTATCTTAGTATTTGTTTTTGGGATAGATTTTGTGTGTTTGTATGTGTGCTAATTGTGTGTTAGGATTGGAAGTGGATTTTGGCGGTTAAGCATTTTTGTTGCGTTTAGCTACAAAGATAGAAACTATGAATGTGCTTACTACCAAAATCACATAAGAGAAATCTTATAAAATCTAAAAAAATTAGCGATAGAGGTGGATTGTCATTTTTTCACTTTGTAGGGTTAGCTTTTTTTCATCTTTGTGCGTTATCTCAAACACCCCCTCAAGTCCCCTAACAAAGCGGAACTCAAAGCGGCTAACTTCTCGTGGAGTGCAGATTTTGCGCGTAGCACTTCCCGGGACAATCTCTAGGTGTGTTTTGTCATTCCACGAATACCGCGCATAATACGAGCCACAGCCACTCTCCCCTGAAATCCTATTTTCTTTTGTCTCAAATTCCATTGTGGCGATTTTGTCGATTTGGGCTAGCTCGTATAGTGGGGTTGGTTGAGAGCTGGTGCTACCATTTCCGTTACTGCCACCATTGGCATTGCCATTATTATTGCCATTGCTTGTGCCTGTCTCGTTGCTAGCATTGCTAGGTGCTTGGCTAGATTCTTGCGGCAAGCCATTTTTTAGTGATTCTTGTGCGTTTTGTGCTAGCACTTGAGGGGAGAAAAACTCCTCATCTGTAATGATGATTTTTTCGACATACCATTGGTTTGCTGGGAGATTGCCCTGCGTAGCTTTGCGCTGGATAAAATCAAAGAGTGAGCAACCGCTAAATCCGCACAATATCGCCAAATTTATCGCTAGTAATTTTATTGCTTGGATTTTTTGCTGTTTCAATGTTTATCCTTTTTGTAATTCTATTTTTGCGCTTGTGAGAATCTCTAAAGTCCCCAAATAGTGCAGATAGAATCTATGAAAGCCAAGTAGAATCTATGAAAAGCCAAAAAAGCTATGTGGCTTTAAAAAACTTGAATTGTAGTGAAATCTAAATAACACAAAGCAAAATCTACTCCAAAATCCACAAAATCTTAAATCATTTTTCACTTAAAATGATTTTCTTAAAGGGAATGTTGGGTTTTGCTTGTGGGATTTGATTTTTGTGGTTTTTGGATTTGATAATTTTTGTGGTGTGCTATAAAATCTAGCTATGATTTTTGCGCCTTTCGCACTTGGAAATGTCGCGCAAAAAGGCGCAAAAATCCTAAAATCTATAAGATTTTTAATTTTAGCGGATTTTGGTGCGCTCTAAGATTTTGCGACAAAGTGGGCTAGTAGTGAAATTGCACTTAAAAGCGGGCTGCTCGCTAAAGTCATTTGGCTCTATGCTAAAGGCTACACTTTGTCTATTTGCGCGTGCTACTAGGCGATTTTTGGCAAACTCTAATGCGCAGTTGGGGGTATTGGACGCGTTTATGGAGCTTAGGATTGCTAGACTTGATTCTCTCATAGCACTTAGTGGCTTTGGGTGTAGGGTAAAATCCGTGTAGAGCAGAGATAGTCTTTCTTGCAAGTTGCTAAGCGAGGAAGCAAGGGTGGCATAGCAGGATTTTTCCCTCAAGTGCAAAGAGCTAGGGATAGCTAGTATAAGCACGCCTAGAAGTGCGATGACAAACACTAGCTCAATCGTGCTAAAAGCGGATTTTGTGGTTGATTTTGTGCTGAATTTATGACGGTTCATTTATGCTTGCAAATCTATGCTAGTAAAACTCTATGATGATTAGGCACAAGGCTAGAGCACAGAATCTTGCAGGTTGATTCTAAGTGGTTGGGGGTAGGCTTTTAGTAGTTTTTGGCATAGTGGGGAGCTAGCAATAGGGGAAATCTCTATACTTAGGGTTGTCGCATTTGTGTCGATTATCACGCAGTTGTTTTGGGTATCTAGTGTGCCCTCTTTGCCTAGTCGCACTCCATTGGCTTGAGCTATCCAGCGCAGTGGAGATAGTCCTGCGGTTCGCATTATAAACTCACCATTTAGGACATTTGCAAGATTGTCTTGTGTGGTGGCAGCTACTTGGATAGATGAGATGATAGCTTGTATGTCTTTGTTTATCGCGGCGTATTGGGCATCTGTGCGCGTGGCACTAAGTTTGGGAATCGCTATGGCTGCTAGTATCCCAACCACTGCGATGACAAACACTAACTCAATAAGGCTAAACGCCCCTTGAAGTGATTTTGCTTTGTTTTGCATATTTTTCCTTAAAGATAGATTTTGTGGATTTTTTATGTATTTTTAGCTCGCTTAGATTTTATGCTTTTTTACACCTTTGATTCTAGCCTAAAATCTTATCAAGCATTTTTTTGACAAATTCCGCGCATATTTTCGCGCTTGAGTCCAAAAACTCATCAAAGCTCACATCTGCGCTACCATCGGCACTATCACTGATAGAGCGAAACACGCAAAAAGGCACGCCAAAGCTATCGCATACTACTGCTACGCTCGCACCCTCCATTTCTACGGCATCTGCACCAAAAGTATCAATAAGCCATTGCTTTTTCTCTGCATTATGCACAAACTCATCGCCCGAAGCGATAACGCCCTCTTTTAGCAAAATCCCCTCTTTTGTCCCCGCGCTTTGTGCGCCGTATTCTTGTGCGACAAGGCTAGCTATGCCATTTAGAATCTTGCTAGATTCGATAAATAGCTTGCTCTCTGGGATAAATCCTAGCGGATGCCCAAACGCGCTAATATCTACATCGTGCTGGCATAGCTTGGTGGCGATTAAAATATCACCGATTTTTAGGTCTTTGTTTAGCGCACCTGCCACACCACCAAAGATTATTGCTTCACAGCCAAAGTGAGCTATCATCGTGGTCGCTGTCATTGCAGAGTGCACCTTGCCGATTTTGCTATATGCGACATATAGCGTGGCATTTTTATAAGGGATTTCATAATACACATTGCCACCCATAGCTTGCGCTGTGTGTGTGGGAAATAGGCTAAGCAGTGGCGTGATTTCTTCTTGCATAGCACCGATGATGCCGATTTTTTGGTAGTTTGGAGTGATAGTAGATTTTTGTGAATCTTGCGAGGCGGATTGCTGCATTTTTGTTTTTCCTTAAATTCTCTATTTTTCCTATTTTTTGCTTTTATCGCGATATTTCTAGGATTTGTCTAGCTATTTTGTTCTATTTGGGCTATGGTGGCTTTTAGGGATTCTATGTCGCTGACATTTAGCGTGGTTTTTTGGCTTAGACGTTTGTTTAGCCCTTTTAGCACACTTCCGTGCCCTAGCTCGATATAGCAGTCCACTTCGTTGTCTATGCTTTGGATAGATTGTTTGTATAGCACAGGGGAGGTAAGCTGGAGGCTTAGTAGTTTTAGAGCGTCTTTTGCGCTATTGTAGCTTTGTGCTGTGGCATTTGAAATGATAGGCAGAGCAAAGTTTTCTTTTAGCATTGGTTTTAGTAAGGCTTCAAATTCCTCCCTCATCGGCTCTAGTAGAGGACAATGGCTTGCCACAGACATAGCAAGCAACAATACTCGCTTCGCTCCCAAGTCTTTTAGTGTGTTTTGTGCGAAGTCCAAATCCGCCTTTTTCCCCGCACACACCACTTGTCCATCGCCATTGTAGTTGGCAGCCCATATTTGCTTGCCCTCTTTTCGTAGATTTTCACACGCTTTTTCTAGCTTGTCATCTTCTAGCCCTACGACTACAAGCATTCCTGCGTCTATTCCCTCGCAAGTTTTTTGCATTAGCTCACCTCTCTTGCTAGTGAGATAAAGCCCATCTTCAAATCCCACGCCCAAAGCCACGCATAGTGCGCTTATCTCGCCTAGCGAATGTCCTAGTGCGCACTTGGCTAGGAGTGGGGATTCTTGCTGAAGTATGGTGTGAGCGATTTGGCTTACAAGAAATATCGCTGGCTGGGTGTATTGGGTTTGGTTTAGTAAGTCATTTTCGCTAAAAAGTAGCTTTGTAAAATCAACCTTTAGTTTCTCGCTTGCTATGCCAAACATTTCTTTTGCTATTTCAAAGTTTTCATATAGCTCTTTGCCCATACCTACGCTTTGAGAGCCTTGCCCGGGGAAAACAAACGCATATTGCATAATCACCTCACTATAAGATTTTATGTATTTAGATTTTTGCGCAAATTTTTGCAAAACGCGTATTTTATCAATTTTTTGCTTAGATTTGCACAGATTTTGTGTTTTTGTATTTTTGATACGCGCTTATAAGCCACAATAGCCTTGCGTGTAGATTTAATCATAACTTTAATAGGTTAAAATGCTTAAAACAAATCTTTGGAAATATACCTTAGAAATGCCTTTGGAAGTGCTTTTGGAAATTTATATGCAGAGTTTTTGGAGCATTTATGGAAATATTAGATTCTAGTTTGGATTTTGCTTTATTAGATTGTGTAGATGATTTTGATGATTGTGCTCCTGTATTTTTGGCGCAGAGCGATACCACAGCGGGATTTCTCTGTGCCAATCCCAAAAAACTAAATAGGCTAAAAAAGCGTGATGAAAATCAAAAAATCCTCCTTGCGCTTAGTGATTTTATAGAGCTAAAAAAGCGTTTTAGGATTCCACCATTTGCCAAAAAAATGGTGCGAAATGCAAGGAAAACGAGCTTTGTCCTGCCAAATGGCAGAAGTTTCCGCGTGGTAAAAAAACCACAACACATATCAATGGAGCGCAAAAGAGAATCTAGGGAATCTAACAAGAAAAAATCTAATGTGCTAGGGCTTGGCTCTATCGTGGCTGGTGGTGATATACCAAAATCTAGCTCGCTACATAGCGATTTTTTGGCACATTTTGGTGGGCTATATAGCACTTCGGCAAATGAGAGTGGCAAGCCATTTTCACTAGAGTGGGCAGTGCAAAATGCCGATATTATCGTGATAGATTCTCTATATGAGGCAAAACCTAGCAAAATCTACAAGCTAGGCAGGACAAAGGCAAAAATCCTGCGACACTAGAAATGCCAAAATCGCTAAAAATACAAAAAGTCCAAAAATCCAAGTGATTTGATAAGGAAAGTTAAAAAACAAGAGCAAAATGAGGAAGGAGGCAAAATGAGAATTGATAAATTTCTAAACTCCACAAATGTCCTAAAATCACGCAAAATCTCTCAAGATATGTGCGCTTCGGGTGTGATAGAGGTAAATGGCGTAGTGGCAAAATCTAGCAAAGAAGTCAAAGTGGGTGATAAAATCACGCTAAGATTTTTAGACTCAAGCAAGACATATCAAGTCCTAGCAATCCCCACGACAAAGACTATCCCTAAGGCAAAATCTAGTCAATACGCACTGCTAATAAGCTAAGGACATATTTTGGCTTATTTAGCTTGCTTTGATTTGGGATTGTGTTTGTGGCACGATTTTTGCGCTTATAATGTTTTGCTATGAGACAAAAAGCCTAGAAATAAACCCAAATAAATCCAAAGGTAAATGTATAGTTTTTTTTTTTTTTGTTATAATCACGCTATTTAAACATCAAATAAGGTGTGTGAAAAGCCAAGCATACAAATGGCAAGCAAAACTAAGCAATATGGGTTTAAGACAATCGTGTTAAAGCAAAATAGACTCCAAAGAGGACAACTCTAAACGAGGTCGCAAAATGAAACAAACCATACTAGCAAAACTACCAAATCTATCAAAATCTACCAAATATCCTATCACGCTAAGTGCGGTGCTAGCACTTAGCCTCTATGCAAATGCGCAGGCTACTGACATTACAAATTCTGTATATGAGCTACAAAATAAGTCAAATGAAAGTAGTGGGACTTTTTCTGTGGGAAGCACGCGCACTTGGAGCACTGCTGGAGCGGATTTTACCCAAAGCTACAAAAATGGCACACTCATCTTTGGTAACACTTCGCAATCCCCCAAAACAGATAGCAATATATGGTTTGGTGGCACGGATTGGCAAAGTGGGCTAGTAGGCTACATAAAGACGAAATTTGAAGCAAAAGATATATATCTCACAGGCACGATAGGTGCGGGGAATGCGTGGGCTACGGGTGGTGGCGCGGAGCTAAACTTCAATGCAAGCAATAGCTTCAAGGCAGAATCGCTAGATTTGAAGTTTAACCACGCAGGATTGCAATATAGCAATTTCTTTGTGAGCGCAAACGACATAAACATAAAAAATTCCCAACTAAACGCCCGCTCTGATGGATTCAAAATGCACTTGAGCTCAAGTAGTGGCGATATTACCTTTGATAGCTCAAATGCAAATTTTGGTGGCGAGTTAGTAATCACTTCTGGCAAAAATATCAACCTCACGGGCAATTCTTCGCTTACTTCACGCGGGAATGTTATCCGCCTAAAAGCGCAAAATGGCTCTATCACAGGCAATGGAAATTTAGACTTCTCCTCTGGCACGCCTATATATGTCGGGGTAATCGAAATTTTGGCAGAAGATAAAATCGAGCTAGGCACTGCCAAACTTCAAGTAAATGCCTCCTCACTTGTGGGCTCTATGGATGGGCGCATAGAAGTGAAGTCAGAAAATGGCGACATAACTTTTGACAAACTAGAGCTAGTAGGAAATAACGGAATCAGTGCGTTTGGGACTTATGCGCATATCAAAGCAGGTGGTAGCATAAGCGTGAAGACAAATGGCGCGATATACTCAAATCGTGGGCTAAATAACTCCACAGATACTGCAGGGAGATTTACCACCACTATTGAAGCGGGCAATGACATTACCCTAAATAATACCGATATTTTCTTGCTAAATCAGCTAGCTGGAATCGGTGCTCCTGATAGTATGAAGCTCATCGCAGGGGGCAATCTAACCCATAGTGGCACGATAAGTTTCCTTACCAATCAGCAGACTTGGGAGGGAGCTATGCTAGATATTAGCGGTGTGAAAGGAATAGCGAAGCTAGGCAATATCATAGGCTCGGCTTTCTATCTAAATGCAAATAAGACTTTGAGTGCGGATTCTATCACTATCAATGCTCGTCAGACAAATGGTGGGTTTTATGGCACAGGGACGCAGATATGGACAAAAGAGGGCGGGAGCTACACTTTCACAAATATAAATCTAGGCGAGTGTGGGCTTACCCCTTGGAATCACTGCGAGGTGGCAAACACAGCTAGGCTTAGCTTTTTTGGCACGAGTGGCACAGATACAAATGGTGCAGGTGGGAGCGGGACAAATTCATTTGTAAAAGGCTCTACCCTAACCATAGAAAATCTAAGCTTAGGCACTATGGCAGGGCTGTATGCGAGCAACATACAGACTACAAATGTCAAAAACATAAGTATGTCAAATCTCTCAACTGCTGTCTTTCATAACCTCACTTTGCAAGAGGGTGGGCATATCACTATGGACGCCACAAGCCAAATCCAAGTGAAATCTCGCGCTTATGAGGCAAATGCTACGCCCACACTTGGCAAGGTTACGCTAAATGTTGATGCGAGTGATAGCAAGCCATTTTTGTCTATCGCCTATGCAGGTAGCAATCTAGAAAATCTAAATATCCAAGCAGGAAAGACTTATCGCTTCATAGATGCGGGCGAGATAGAGTATAAGCTAAAAAGTGGTGGTAGCACAGAGACTTTTCACTGCACTGATAATAAAGAAAAATGCAACACTATCAAAAATATGGTAGGTGTATATGCGGGTGGGGCGGATTCTACAAGGCTTGATGTGGGATTTGGCGAAGATGGCATACTAAGGTCTGCAAAGCTGGGATTGCAGTTTGAAAAAGTAGCAGACTACTCCACTATCGGTATCAAAGCCACAGCCATAGACTATAAAAACCCCTATGATATAGATGATATACGCTACTATATTTGGCAAAAAGGTGGCGATGAAGCAGTAGCCCAAATCGGTGGAATCTCAAAAGGCGCACACACCGAGCAAACAACACAAACAAGGCTAAGTAGCACGACTACACAAAAAGATTCCCAAGAGAAAACGATAAATGACAAAATCTACACCATAAGTGGTAAGGGGGATTTTACACAAAGCGAACTAAAAAGCAATACAACTCTAACGGAAACAGAAAAAGCAAGTGCGGTAGAAAAGAAAGTAACCCACATAGAATCTGATATTTTTAAGTGGTTTAATGTCCTAGCACTTCATCAAAAAGGTGTCGCTTGGACAGCGGTAAATGTCATAGATAGAGATTTGGGATTTTTTGAGGATACGGCTAAGCAGCTAAACAACACACTAGGACAGCTTGTATCTACCGAGCGCAAATCAAATGCGGCTACGGCTGTTAGATTTGCCTCTGATTTGGCAAAAGCTCAAAGGCTAGTCAAGCTCGCTAGAATCGATAATGATGAGCAAGAGTATCGCTTCGCAAATCTGCTAAGCCAAAAAAGATATGCTGCAAGCGGTGGGATTAGAAGTGATGCGGGAGGGGATTTTGGATTTTTGTATAAGTTCTCAAACCGCCACGAGTTTTATAACAATCTTTGGGCAAACGCGCTAGGAAGTGCCACATTTACAGATGGGGGATATGGCACGCTATATGGAGCAAATGTAGGGTATGATAGATTTGTCCCTGTTGGCGAGGGCGGGCTAATAGTCGGGCTTGTGGCTTCTTATGGCTATGGTAGCTATAAGGCAGACTTGCTAAAAAACCAAAGCCATAATGTAAATGCGGGAATCTACTCTCGCTCAATCTTTGCAAACAATGAGATTGATATAAATGTCGGCTACACTATTGGTATGAATAGTGAGGATTTATACACGCGAAACAATGTATGGCTAAGCAGTCTAGACCAAAGCTACAAATACAATACCCACACCATAAACGCTAATGCTAGCTATGGCTATATCTTTAGCACACAATCTAGCGGTTTTGTGTTTAAGCCTTCTTTGGGAATGAGCTTTTATCACATATTTACAGGTGCGCTAGATGCGGATTCTAAGCAGGTGCTAAGCGCGGATAATCCAAATGCCCCAGCGCAAAATCTAGCCGTTCAGTCTCCAGAGGTTTCGCGCAATCTTTTCGCGCTAAATCTCGCCCTAGAAACAAGACAATATCTATCCAAAGGCTCGTATTGGTTTGTCAATGTCGGTGCGCAAAGAGATATGTTTATCACGGGCGGAGATGTATTGCAAGTGCGATTTGTAGGCGAAGAATCGCTAAACTACAAAAAAAGCGACAATCTAAACACTTTCGCTCTAGCAAGTGCGGGGGGCGAAGTCCAGCTAGGCAGGAGAATGTTTGTGAATTTTTCACTTGGTGGGAAGTATGGGCTTAGCTACAAAGATATAGGCGTGCAAGCAAATCTCGGTAGTAGAATCGTGTTTTAGGGAGTGCTTAGATTTCTTTAGATTTTTGATTTTGGCGTAAGTTCAAAGGTGGGTTTTGCTAAAAAGTTGCGCTTATTTATGGGTGGATTTGAGTTTTGCTTTTGCCAAGAAGTTGCGTTACGCGCTTAAAAAGTGAGAAAATATAAGAGAGATATTTTCGCTCAATATGACAAGTTTGTAAAACTATATATAGTAGAGCGTCATCGTGCTTAGGGACTTTGCTTAAATGGCTTTGTGCGAAGCATTTATACTCTTTTGTCATATCAAGCGAAGCAAAATATCTCAAAAAAGCATTATCCAAAATGACTTTCTAAAAACCCATTAGCAAAATTGCACTTGTGTTTTTGGCATTTGTTTCTATTATATTTGCCGACTTTTAAATATAATAAAACCATAAAATTTTCCCTTAAAAGCTAGCAAATCCCCTCATAAAATGCACGGGACTTATCTATGAATCATAAAAGGAAACAAAAATGCACAAGAAAAAACTAGCAATAAGCATAGGCGATACAAATGGCGTGGGGATAGAGATTATCCTAAAATCTCACAAATATATCTCTACGCTTTGCGAGCCGATATATTGCGCCCACAAGACTTTGTTTGCCAAGTCTTTGCACCATTTCAAATCTTTGAGTAAAAAACAAGACTTCCAAGAGATGATAGCCAAAGATATGCACTTCTCTCACCCACACGACACTAGAATCCCCAAAATCTCACCCTCACAGCTACACAAAGCAAGCGGGCGATATAGCTTTGCTAGCTTCATTCACGGGCTTGACTTGGTGGACAAATCACAAGCAGACGCGCTAATCACACTCCCTATCCACAAAGCTGCGTGGAAAAAGTCAGGTATCCACTACGCAGGACATACCCAAGTGCTAAGGGCGCGATACAAAAAAGACGCCATAATGATGCTAGGCTGTGAGGAAATGCTGGTGGCTCTCTTTAGCGAGCATATCCCGCTAAAGTCGGTAAGTAGCGCGATTAGCACGGATAAATATGTGCGCTTTTTAATCGCTTTGTATCGTAGCTTTAAGTTTGAGGAAGCACTTGTGCTTGGGTTTAATCCGCATTGTGGCGATAGCGGGGCAATCGGTGGCAAGGAGGACAAAAAAATAGAATCCGCCATAAACAAAGTCAATAAATTCCTAAAAAAAGAGGTTTTTTGTGGGATTGTCCCGCCAGATAGTGCTTTTACCCCTGCCAATCGCGCGAGATTTTCGCTATTTGTCGCTCCATATCACGACATAGGGCTAGCCACGCTAAAAGCCCTCTACTTTGAAAAAAGCATAAATATCAGCCTAAATCTACCCATTATCCGCACTTCAGTAGACCACGGCGTGGCGTATGATATAGCATATCAAGGCATAGCAAGCACGCAAAGCTACCAAAATGCCGTAAAATTTGCCCTAAAAATGATAGATGAGAAGCAAAATATGGAGGAGAGAATCCATAAAACAAGTATGCAAGTCCAAATCCCAGCACGCTAAAATCACAAAATCCAAAAAAACAATCAAAGCAAATGATTTTGGCAAGCACTTCAAGCACTCGGGCTAAGATTTTGGAGGGCTTTGGTGTGGAGTTTTGCCAAGTTGATAGTGGGTTTGATGAGGAGGGGTTGTTTGAAGCATTGCTAGAGAGTGTGACAAAAAAGGTGCGAGGATTTAGAGAATGTGAGGGGCGGGATTTGCGCTTGCAAGGAGGATTTTATCTGCAAGGAGATTTTTGCAAAAATCTCTCATCTAAGACTTTAGCGCATATCAAAAATCTAATCGGGGAAAATGTGGAGGGCTATCTAGCACTAAATCCTAAGCAAATCGCGTGGGAATGCGCTAAGGGCAAGCTAGAATCCGTGCTTAAGAAAATCACGCAAAATTATTTCACTTCAAGCGAGGATTTTAGAGAAAGAAATATGCAAGAAGTGCTAAAAGAGGGCATTTTAGCCTGTGATAGTGTCGTGGTGGTGCATTTGCCACATATCGCTAAAAATCTTAGTGAAAGCTCCGCTATGAAATCCGCTTCTACTTCAAAATCCCTCATTGCCCCAAATTCTGCCTTTATTTCAAAATCTACTTCTACTCCAAAACCCACTTTGACTACAAAATCTCTCATCGCTTCAAAAACTGCTATCGCTGCAAAATCCACTCAAAATTTAGATTCTAGTTTGGATTTTGAGGTGGGGTTTAGCCAAAATCAAATCCACGCAAAAAGCGAAGACGCAAAAAATAACGACACAAGAAACCACATAAAAAACCAAAACACAAAAAATCACACCCGCACAAATCTTTTGCTTCGCAAAGCAAAAACACCAACACAAGCTAGAATTATGTTAGAATTGCAAAGTGGCAATCCTATCAGTATCATCACTGCCTTTGCTTATCAAAGCCACAAGGGCTTTTTTTGCAATGTTGATTGCGCGGAGTTTTTGCTAGATGAGTTTTGCCAAGATGATATAGAGCAGTATGTCAAATCATCTCTTTGGCAGGGTAGTGCAGGCAGTGTCAAAGTCGAGGGATTTCACAAGGGCTATATCCTCTCTCAAAATGGGCTAGAGTCTTGCGCTTTGGGCTTAAGCTTTGAGCGGATTTTGCCTTTTTTGGGGATTATTTAGTGATAATAAGCCAAGCAAATGGAAAATGCAGATGAATACACCAATCCTCACTATAATGCTTATCGTTTCGGTAGCCATAGGGCTTATCGGGCTTGTGGTGTTTTTGTGGGGATTGAGAAGTGGGCAGTTTGATGACTCGGTGAAAATCACGCACGGAGCGTTGTTTGATACGCAAGATGATTTAAATCTAGCCTATCAAGCCTCTATAAAATCAAATAAAGGAGCAACAATGAGTGAAAATACAACTTACAAACTAGCTATCATAGGAGCTGGTCCGGGTGGCATAGGTGCGAGCATAGAAGCCAAGCTAGCGGGGATAGATTCCCTAATATTGTTTGAAAAAACCGCTACGCACAATGCCACGCTAAATAAATTTTATAAAGACGGCAAACGCGTAGATAGAGACTACAAAGGCGATAAAATCCAGCTAAATGGCGCAATAGATTTTAGCGATAGCAACAAAGAAGCGACTTTGGAAATGTTTGGAGGGCTACTTTCAAAGCATAATATCAATGTCGCTTATCAAAACGACATAGAATCTATCGTGGCTAATACAGAGGGAGAAGCAAATGACTTCACTATAAACACTAGTGGAGGCAAGTCCTACCAAGCCCAAGCAGTCATCATCGCCATAGGCAAAATGGGGCAACCAAACAAACCAAGCTATAAGATTCCCTCATCGATTTTGCGACAAGTAAACTACAACGCAAATAGTGTCCAAGAGGGCGAGAAGCTACTAATCGTAGGTGGGGGTAACTCCGCTGTGGAATACGCCTGTGAGTTTGCCAAAAGCAATGACACAACGCTAAACTACCGCAGAAGTGAGTTTGCCCGCATAAATGACACCAATGCCAAAGAGCTAGAATCAACCATAGCAAGTGGTAAGCTAAAAACCAAGCTAGGCATAGACATAGAATCTCTAAGCGATGAAAACGGCAAGATAAATGCGCACTTTACCGATGGAAGTGTGGAGGAGTTTGATAGGGCGATATATGCTATCGGCGGGTCTTCGCCTGTGGATTTTCTAAAAAAATGCCATATCGACTTAGATGAAAATAGCCTGCCCATAGTCGATGAAAATCTACAAAGCAGTGTGAAAGGTGTGTTTGTGATAGGGGATATTTTGTTTAAATCTGGTGCAAGTATCGCTTGTGCGCTTTCCCAAGCGCAAAAAGTCATCGCTCATATCGCACCCAAACTTGCCTAAGCAAATCTAGTCAAATCCAACCAAAAGAGAGAGATTATGAATCATATTTTGCGCCCACTGCCATTTGTGCTTGCTAGCACCAACATAGGCACGATGATAATAAACCACTGCGATAGACACAGCCACCCTGTGCCAAATCCTGCAAATGAGGATAAGCTTCCCACAAAGCAAAATGCGGGGGGGGGGGGGGGGGCAAAAAAATAAAACAAAACAAAAAAATCAAGCAAGGCAAATCAATCAAAAAGCGAAAGTTTTGGGGAAGGATTTAAATACTTAAAAACCACTTCGTTTGACGAAGATGGGGGGAGGGGCGCAGTGTCTTTCCTACACTTGCTAAGGCAGTATTTCGGGGAGGGGGTGGTCGCATTCGAGGGCGGGG
>NZ_NXLN01000018.1:0-53713 GCF_003364135.1 Helicobacter sp. MIT 01-3238 | reverse complement strand
GAATAACGCGAAGCAGTAGTGCGAGCGCGGGTTTTGTGGCGATTTGCCCCGCGAGGAAGAAAGCGGTTCAAAGGTTTTTTGTAATTTTAAGTGTGTTTATTTGTCATACCGAATCAATCGCTTGTCATACTTAAGCGAAGATTCTCATTTCCCCCTCCCTTGCGGAGGGGGTTAGGGGGTGGGTAGATTTCCGTTTGAGATACTTCGGTTTCGTGCGAAACCTCAGTATGACAAAAAAGTGAAGCATCTCTAAAGATTCTATTTCTTGTCATATTGAGATTTTGCAAAAATCGAAATATCTCTAGATTTGATATATTTAGATTTTGTCTTTTGTGGCAAAATTTAGAAGTTAAGGAAAACAAATTTGCATAAAAAATACATAAAAATCCTTTTGTTAGCATTTTTTGCTCTTGTATCTAGCCTAAGTGCAAATGGATTTAAAATCCAAGAGCAAAGCCTAAATGCCACTGCGCTTAGCTCGGCTTATGTAGCAGGAGCTAGAGGAGCGGATGCGAGCTATTACAATCCCGCAAATATGGGATTTAGCAATGATTGGGGAGAAAACAAAAGTGAGTTTGAGCTAGCCACTTCACTGATAAAAATCCCCGGCTTTAGCTTTGATGTCCCTACGACAAATCAAGGGCTTTACTCAAAGACTACGCTAAAGTTTGAAAAAAGTATGGACGACATTATCACAACTATGAAAAAGATTTTCCCCGGGCTAGGACTAGGAAGCTTGCAAGAATCTATCATACTAAACCACTCCGACCCAGACTCACAAATCATCACAGGTAGCACAGGGGATACAAACTTTATCCTCCCTAAGTTTTTTTACAAATCTAGGACAAATCACGGAGTAACGCTAGGCTTTAGCTTTGTGGCTAGCTCGGGGCTAGCTATGGAGTGGGCGGGCAAAGGAGGGGAGTTCCTCCAAGATGTGTTTATAATGATGATAGAGGCAAGCCCAAGTATATCTTGGACTATCGCAGATAGGCTCTCTGTGGGGTTTGGTTTGCGCGGAATGTATGCTATGGGGAAATTTAACAATGTCGTGTATGTCCCGCTAGATAAAGAGGGTAAGGGAATCTCACTTACAACTGAGCAAATCATAAACCTAGCCAAACACCCAGAAGCCCTAAATATACTTATCCCAGAATCCATACGAAATGGAGTTGTAGGAGATGTGTTAAAAAACGACTTTGTATCGGGCTTTTTAAAGATTTTTGGGCTTAATGTCAAAATAGATGGCTGCACCACAGGCGGGGTAGAGTGCGTGGATTGGGGTGCGCTAATGGGTAGCGTAACAAGCGAAACCACCAATCTTTATGGCACTTCCAAAGTCTATCAAAAATCGCAAGGCAGTGATTTATCTGTGGGGTATCGCTTGGCAGCTTCGCTAAGAGTGATAGATAGCGGTATGCTAAGCATCGTGTTTAACTCCCCTGTGAAGTTTGATATGAGCGGGGAGGTAAAAGCCCTCACTTATGTAGGCGGTGCTATGGGCAATGTGCTTACTACCGCTCCGCTAAAAATCGCCGTGCAAATGCCAGAAATCCTAACTGTGGCTTATGCCCAAGAGTTTTTCGACAAAAGAGTGAGGCTAGAGGGGGTATATGAGCGGACATTTTGGAGTAGGGGGTGGAAGTTTAATGTAACGCCAGACTTTGAAAACGCCAAATACGAGGGACTAAGCGGGCTTGTAAGCTACCGAGATGTGTGGGAAACGCAGGGAGGTGCTAGCCTAAAAGATATGGTGGGTATCGCAGACTTTGGTGTGGTAAGCAATATGGGGGCGGGGTGGAGAGATACCAATACCTTTCGGCTAGGGGCGACATATCTAGGCAAAAAAACTCGCCTTATGGGCTCTATCGCTTATGATGCCGCTCCAAGCCCGCAGGACAAAATCGGCATACCCGATAGTGATGGCTATATGGTGGGAATCGGTGCGAAGCGCAATTTTAGAGGGTTTGACTTCGGGCTAGCAGGAAGCTGGACTTATAAGTCATCTATGTCCTCTATGTATCATAGTGGCGGGCTAGGCGGACTATATATCTACACCGCTTCACTTGGCTATCGGTGGTAGGGGTTTGGCGCGTCTATGGCGTGATGATTTTGATTGATTTTGATTAATTTTTCGGGTGGTTTTTTGGTTTGTGTCTTTTTTGATTTTTTACATTGTGCGGAGGTTTGTTTTTTTATCTTGGGTGAGAGATTTTAGCCAAAAATTAGCCCAAAAGTGCTTCCCTCAAAAACACCTCTTTCACGCGCTTAATGTCAAAAATTCCGTTTTTTGCTCGGGCGTTTAGAGTGGCAAAGATTTCATTGATAAATGCAGAGTCTAGCCCATAGTCTTTTGGATTTGGCGAAATCTCTAAGGCTTCAAAGACTTCCAAAAGTCGCGCCCTAAATGGCGATAGAAGTGCGTAAGCGTGGCTTTGCTTTGGCAAGCACTCCAAAAGCAAGGGTAGGCTAAAGCTACACGCAAGCCCGTGTGGCGTGCCAAATCTCATTGTCAGCGGATAGCTTAGCGCGTGGGCTAGCGCGGTTTGGGTGTTGCTAAAGGCAAGCCCAGCGCACATACTCGCCTGCATTATGCTTGTTCGCAATTCTAGCGATTGGAGATTTTCTGCCAAAGCGGGCAAATCGCGCAGGATAATCTCTATGGAGCGTAAGGCGTGGTGCGTGGAGATAGGGTTTGCGTTGTTGTTCCAAATAGACTCAAAGCTGTGGCTTAGCGCGTCAAGTGCCGTGTGTATGGTAGTCTCGCGCGACAAACTCAAAGTCAATCTCGGGTCATAAAACGCTTCTTTTGGGTAGAGAATTTCATCACTCAAAGAGTGCTTGATAAAGGCGTCATTATCCCAGATAGTCGCCCAGTGGGTGAGCTCACTGCTAGTGCCAGAAGTGGTGGGGAAGGCATAGATAGGCTTTGCTTGGGCATTGTCTTTTGGGCTGTGTCTTGTCGGCGATTTTAAGGGAGATGCTTCACGCACTTCGCTCAATGGACGCTCAAGTCCTATTTTCGCTCGCGCGTTCGCACAACCCTTAAAATCACTCGACAATACTTCGCCCAGCGAGTTTGTAGATTCGGCGGATTCGTGTGATTTTGTGGCATTTGAATCCAATTCTAGTATTTGCGGTGGAAGTTTTGTATTTGGAAAAAATTTTGGGCGTGAGACTAGACTAATGGTCTGTGAACGCTCAAAATTTTTTCCAAGTGCGAAAGATGCACCCAAAGACGAATTGTATACACTGAAAAACTTCGCGCTATCTATCACGCTCCCGCCCCCAAGCGCGATAATGCAATCAAAATCTTTAAGCCTAGAAGCTATGTCGCTCAAATGCTTTAGCTGCGGATTTGGCAAAATCTCATCGACAACGCCTACAAGCTGCTTGCCAAAAGCGTTTGCAATCTGCTGACTTAGCCCCCTTTTGCTAAAACTCTTACTTGTAACGAGCAAAAATCGCTCATTTTTGCACCTCTGTGCCAAGTCGCTAATCGCGCTAAGCCAATCCACACCAAAGTGGATTTTCACGGGATTGTAGTAGGTAAATTTCATCGCTTGCTTGCCTTTATAGCCTGTGTGTCTGCACATTCTAGATTTTCATTTAGCCACGCGCCAAATCGCAATGCTACTTGCTTTGGCGTGATTTTGGGGCGTCCTAAGTCTTTTTTGCTCCCCTTTGCGATTTGGAGGTAGATAAACCACGCACCGCCACTTTTCGCGCTTACAAACTCACGTAAGAGTTCGCTAAACTCATCTAAAGTTTGCGCTACCCTTGCCACCGCGTAGCCACAAGATTTTGCGATAGCGACAAAATCCACAAAAGGCGAGAGATTGAACTGCCCGCCCGTGCTATCGTGGCTTTGATTATCTAGCAGGATATGGCAGAGATTGCCTTTGTTTGAGCACTTGGCATAGTAGGCATTGCCACTTAGCGTGCCAAGTCGCATAAGTAGCGCACTATCGCCATCAATAGCGATGACTTTTTTGCGCGATTTTAGCGCGATACCTAGCCCTAGCGCACTCACACAGCCCATAGAACCCACCATATAGAGCTGATTTGGTCTGTCATCTAGCTCGTAGAGCTCGCGTCCGCATTTGCCTGTGGTGGCAAGTAGAGCGCAATTTGTGCCGAGATTTTGGATAATGCTTAATGCCTCTAGTCGCGTGGGTTGCGCGGAGTCTTTTGGGATATTGTCTTTGTCATTCTGAGCCGTAGGTGAAGAATCTCTTTGCGCTTTTTGAGATACTTCGCTAAGCTCAGTATGACAAATTTTCCCAAAATCTAGCGGGTTATTTTTGAGGGCGACTTTTTCAAAGCAACTATTCCGCACGATGAAAAAGAAACTTTTGTTTGACTCTAGCACCTTCTTAGCTTGTGCCAACTGCTCGCACGCCACCTCAAAGCGCGAGTCCAAAAACGCGCACTCTATCTGGCAAGTTTGCAATAACTTATCGGTTATTTTCCCTAGTAGCTCGTGCTGTGGCTCATCGGTGTTTTGCCCAGCTTGATTTGGCTCGCCACGCAGAGAGACAAAGCCAAGTATGGGGATTTCAAAGGTGTGATTTAGGCTTGTGAGGGGTGATAGCGCATTACTTAGTCCGCTGTTTTGCATTAGCACCACTCCGTATTTTCTTGGGCTGTGTCTTGTCGGCGATTTTAAGGGAGATGCTTCACCCGCTTCGCTCAATGGACTTTTTTGTCCTATTTTCGCTTGCGTGTTCGCACAACCCTTAAAATCACTCGACAATACTTCGCCCAACGCGCTTGTATTTTTGGCATTTTCGCGGGAATCTTTTACCCACCCCCTAACCCCACTCGTGCTAAGGGAGGGGGAATTTTTAGAATTACCACTTGTGGCAGAAAGAGAATCTTTTGAAGCCACACTATTTCCAAAATCGTTACATTCTTTTGCGTTTTCGTGCGGAAGCATTTGAGATGAGAAATCGGGGTTGTGCGAAGCGAGCGAGGAAATAGAACTTTGAGGTTCATTGACGAAGTGAGCGCAAGCACTCCCCGATTTATCGCTCAAAGGCAACGCACAAGCTAAACTCACTCCGCTTGCGATTGCCACCGCCTCCCCCTCATTATTCGCCATCACAAATACATTCTCATTTATCGCCCAATTTATAAGCGGTGCGAGGTAGCTACAAGGCACACCCACAAAATCACAAAATCCCATCCGCTTTAGCTCCGCTCCAAAAGCCTCTGTTTGCATTTCTTTGTCCTTTCTTTCTAAATTCGCCACGCGTGTGTTTCTAGAATCTAGATTCTAGAAACGCGCTTACATTCTAGGGCTTGATAATCGCTATGCTTAGATTATCCCCGATTGGAAGTTTGAGGGCAGGATTTAGCGCGTTTTTGTGCATAAATTCGCTCACCGCTTCGCGCACGCCGACATAGCCAGAGGAAAAATACTCGTGGATTAAAATCACGCCTCCGCTTACCATTTTGGGATAAAAAAACTCTAGCCCCGCCAAAATCGGCTCATACAAATCCGCGTCCAAATTCACAAAGCAAAATCGCTCATTCTCTACACCAACGCTACTTTGGGGAAACCAGCCCTTTTTTATGATACATTGCTCTTTGTAGGGCATTTTTCCTAGCACGAGTTCTACGCTTGTGTTTGAGAAGTGTCTTTTGCCTAGAGTAGCACCCATTGCGCCGTCTTTGCTTTGGGCTAAGTCTTTGTCCCAAAAGCCCTCAAAAGTGTCAAACAAGTAGAGCACTCTATCGCTAAAGCACTCATTGATTTTGCGTGCGAAATCCCCACGATAGACGCCTAGCTCGGCTACACTGCCCTCTAGATTCTGAGACTTTGCCTCGCTAGCAAAATCTTGCAAAAACGCCTCCCTAGCGCGGACACTTAGCTCGATATGGCTTGTGTCGATTTTTTCACGCGCAATTCCCATTTGCTCTAGTTGGGCGCGGATTTCATAAAACCCTGTGAAAGTGCCAACAATCACGGAATCAAAATCTAGCTTACTCAACGCCTCGCTTTGCTTGATAGGATAGGCACTCAATGTATTACTCCCCCCCCCCCATTAAGCGTGATAGTGCCATTTGCTTTTAGTGGGTCATTGTCGATAAAGCAAAGGATTTGCTCGCCTTGCGTGAGGAGGTTTTGTGCGATTAGGCGTCCGCAGTTGCCTGCACCGAAGATTACAATCTTGTTCATTTGAAGTTCCTTTCTTGTGGGCTTGTCTTTTGGGCTAAAATCGTGGAGTGCTTGCGCTCGCTTCCTCGATGAACTTGTTTGTTCTATCTCGTTGCTCGCTTCGCACAGCCACGATTTTATCTCCAAAATACCGCACCCATTTTTTATAGAATTTTTTAGTTTTACAAGTTCGCGCTTGTGCTTGAATCGTGAATCTAGATTCACGATTACCCACCCCCTAGCCCCCTCCGCCACAATTTTATTTTTGGGAGGGGGATTAAGCCAAAAAAAGTGCACGGCTAAATCGTGCCCGGGATTAGGGAGAGTATCTCTTTTACGCTCATACATTGCCCCTCAATCTCTGCGCTTCTGTCGTGCTCTAAAATGCCTTGCGCGACTTGCTTCATCGCTATGAAACTCGCCCTAAGCAAGTGATTTGCATAGATGATGATATTTGCCCCTGCCTCTCCTAGCTCACGCGCTGTGATTTCATTGAAGCTTGTTGGCACGACTACGATAGGCGTTAGCGAGTTTTTGGTGCGAAAGGCGCGTATAAAGTCCAAAATCTCCTTTGGGTCTTTGTGGCGAGAATGTATCATTATGCCATCAGCTCCCGCCTCGACATAAGCGAATGCGCGGGTTAGCGCGTCTTGCAAGCCTTTGTCTAAAATAAGGCTTTCAATACGCGCGATAATCATAAAATCGCTTGTGATTTGCGCTTCTTTGCCTGCGCGGATTTTGTCGCAAAAGTCTTCAATGCTATCTTGGGTTTGCTCGACATCGTTTCCTAGAAGCGAGTTTTTCTTTAGTCCCGTTTTATCCTCGATGATACACGCACTCACTCCCGTGCGCTCTAGGCTTCGCACTGTGAAAGCAAAATGCTCGACTTTCCCGCCCGTGTCGGCATCATAGATAAGTGGCTTAGAAGTTACTTCAAAGATTTCATTTATGGTGTTTAGCCGACTTTGCAGCTCGACTGCCTCTATGTCTGGCTTGCCACGACTTGTAGAGTCTGTAAGCGAACTACTCCAAAAGCCGTCAAACTCGATTTTTGTGCCACCGTGATTGACAAAAGCATTTTGCGCGATGAGCGCGGAGATAGCCGAGTGCGTTTCGATAAAGCGCAAGGGGACTTTGGCTTCTATGAGACGGCGAAGTAGTGAAAGCCTAGCATTGGTGCTTATGCCTATGGCTCTGGCGTTTGCGTTTAGCTGCGTGGAGCTAATGCCCTCTGTATAGCTTGGCTCGATAAGCCTCCCACAGCCTAGCTCGGCTAGCGTGTCAAGCACATTTTGGCGGGTTTTGACTTGCGCTCCGTTTTTCCAATCATCGCCGTGTATGACAAAGGCAGGCTTTAGGGAGCGGATATTGCCCTCATAGCTTAGCGTGTCTTGGGGGATTACCCTATCGATAAATGCGATAGACTCTAGCACGGCTTTGCGCTGCTCGTAATTCATATAAGGCAGGCGTTTGTAAGAAGCGATTGCCTTATCAGTAAGCAGTCCTACGACTACTTCGCCATCTATCTCATCGGCGTGTTGCTTGGCGATTTTTAGGATATTGATATGCCCCGGGTGGATTAAATCCGCGCTCATAGCGACATAAACGCTAGGCTTTGTGCTTGGTTTTTGGCTTTTGTTGGGGGTTGTGTGGCTAGGACTATGCGGCATAGGATACTCCTAGCTCGCTAGAATCTAGCTTGATGAGAATGACAAAGATGTATAAGGCTTGGTCGCGCTCTTTTACTCTCTCTCTCTCTCTCTCTCGTTGCGTGCGATGCCAACTACGCGGAAAAAGTAGTCATCTTCGCCATTAAATGGAGCAAAGCCTCTGTCCTCTTTGGCAAAGTGGATTGTGAGATTTAGCTGGGACTCTAGGACTTCACAAAGACTTTCAAAATCTACAAACCTGCGATAATGACTATCGTGTATAAAGGCATTTGCCTCGCCCTCCACAGGCTCGCCTTGTTGATAGAGGGAGTTTTTCTTGCCTCTTGCTTCGATAGCGACAATCCCGCTTGGAGTGAGGAAGTGCGGGATTTGGGAGAGGAGGATTTCTTGCTGGGTGTGCGTGATAGAATGGAGCGTGAAGCGCGAGTAAATGCAATCAAAGCGTGGGCTTAGCGACAAATCGGGGAGCTTGCCACTCGCTTTGTCAATGAACTTTTGAGTTCTACCTCCTCGCTCGTGGTGTTGCAACCCCGATTTTTCATCTAAAACATTTTCGCGTTGGGTAGTGAGCGCGTCATCTTTTGTGCTACTAAACGCGCTATCTGCCCCCCCCCTATCAAAAATCGCGCTAAGGTTGGTAAAATCCCCTGCGATAAAGTGTGGATTTGCTACGCCTTTTGTGGTGGTGGCGCAATGCTTGGCAAGGTAGCTAATCTCATCAGCCACTTGGTCTATGGCGGTGGTTTGGATTTTGTTTTTGGCAAAAAATAGCGCGTCTCGTCCATTGCCACAGCCTAGCTCAAGCAATGAGAGAGTGCCTGTGTGCGGTGCGTGAGAGCTTTTTGTGCTTGTTTGCGTGCTGTGTGTGCTTAAATTTGTATTTGCGTTTATTTGCGTGTTTGCGTGCGCTTTGGCATTTGTGTGTATTTGTGCGTTGTATGCGTGGGAACTTGCGTTTGATTTTTTATCCACCTGCATTTGGCGTAGGTAGCTATCCCACACAAACTGCGCAAATAGCGAGGGCTTGTCCCCAACCTTGTGCTTAGCGTAAAATTTAGTCCAATAGCTTTTGTCCATTCGCGTCCTTCTCCCATTTAAGTAGGAATAATCTGTATTTTTATGTATGTGTATCCGTAGGTAAGATACACATTGTAGCAACATTTGTGCCATAATCCCTATCGCATATTTCTATGCTATTTTTGAACTCTTCAATGACCTCATCATCGTCATCAACGATAAGCAATTTTATCTCTCTCATTTTTCTTGACTTTTTTTCCGATTGCAGCATATAGTTGTATTTCCTTATAGATGTATGTGGGGCAAAAAACTATAGTGCAATCAAAAACACACCCTATATGCCGTATTGTATTATATGCAACTTAATATTCAATAAAAAAACTACTAGCATTATTTTATATTCTTTTTGCATAAAGCTATTCATTTGTGGGTTGCTTTAATTAGTATGTTTTGATTTAGTTTTTTTTCGCTTTGAAGGAATGGGACAATAAAGGCATTGCAAATTTAATTGCTCAAAAAACAACAAAATTCAATGAACAAACAATCAAAGAAATGTTTCATTGTAAAGATATATGGCTACAAATTAGCGAGGACAACCTACAAAATTTTGATGAAATTAAAAGTTGGTTTGAGGCTATGAAAGAATTTTTTATTTGATAAATTTAGCTTAAGCCCAATAATTTTTTGATATGTTATCAATTTTTATGAGCCATTTTCTGTGTCCTCATCACTATCATCTATCTCAATCATATTCATATCGCTTTTTGTAGATTCCTTGCGCTCGGTTATAGATTTCTCACTTATAGTTTTTTTAGTTTTTGCACCTAATTCTTTGATTTTATTTAGCTTTAATTCGATTCCATCTTTTTTGCTAAATAATTTGGTCTCCATATCCTCGCTCGCAGTGCAAATGGTTTTTATGGCGCGATTGAGTTTTTCAAAGTCCTTGCACAATCCTTCAAATTTATCATAAATTTTTCCCATTTCGCCAAACGCCTCTTTCACTTTCTCATCGCTCTCCACATAAGTCCAGCTAATATTTATCGTTTTAAGTGCCATAAATAGCGTGTGTGGTGTGGTGAGATATATTTGCTTGTTAAAAGCATATTGATAAAGCGTTGGCTCAGCATATTCAATGCCAAATCTAAGATATTATTATATGGCACAAAAAGTAGCATAAAGTCATAGATTCGCGCGTGAGCGAATTGCGGATTTTTGCTGGTAAATTTTTTTTAGCGAGTTCATCTATGCGAGATTTTAGATTTTGCGCTATTTGCTTACAAAGTGTGCTATCAAGCAAATCTATGCTTTTAGATTCGCTAGATTCGCCTACAGCGTTATCATAATTATTTGGTAGCGAAAACTTCGCATCAATGATAATGCTTCGCTCTTTATCCAAATGCACGATTGCATCAGGTTTTAGCCCCCTATCATCATCTCTAAAATGTGCTTGAATCTCATAATGCTCCCCTTGAATAAGCCCACTAGATTCTAACACACTTTTAAGCTGCAATTCTCCAAAATTCCCGCGAATCTTTTTATCGCCACGCAAAATCTTAGCAAATTCATCGGCAGTCGCACCAAGTTTTTGGGTTTGCTTAAACATTGAGTCGATATGTGTGCCTAATTTGATTTCATTTTCTGCTAGTTGCTTAGAATATTGCTCGACTTTATTTTTTATGGGCGTGAAAATCTCATCTAGCACTTTACGCGAATCTGCATTTAACATATTTTTATTTTGCTCTAAAAGCGCGTTTTTTTGCATATCAAATCGCTTGTCAATTTCCTCGCGGATAGTTTTTAGATTCTTTTCATATTGTGCCAAATCTCGGGCTTTATCCTGCTGATATTGAACCCTAATTTGCTCTATGTTTTGATTATATTTTCTTTCAAATGCGACTTGTTCGGATTCTAATTCGCTTATCCGCTTTTCTTTTTCCGTTTTTAATATGTCAAATTTTGCTTGGTTGTTTTTATTTTGATTTTCTAGCATTTCATTGTAATGAGACTTTAGATTTTCCAATTCATCACTATGAGCTTGCTTTAATCCATAAATATAATCATCTTTACCTTGTAATTGCTGTTTATAAAAATTATCGCTAGATTTTAGAATCACATTTGCATTACGCAAAGAGATAATTTTTGCAACACAAAGCCCACAAGCCACAAGTGCAATAATTAGTAGTGCAGAGATAACATAAATCATCATTGATTCCTTTTTAGTGAAAACATTAGCGCAGTTTATCTAATTTTAAATAAAATTTTTGGATTTTTTTGATGACAAAACAACTAGAACAATGCTTAATTGTAGAAATGTGCGGAAAACAAGTTGACAGAAAATACCCTACAATGTATCCCGCTTGTTATACTGAGGGCAAAGCCCGAAGTATCTCAAAGACAAAAGAGAGATTCTTTGGTTGCTAGCTCGCTTAAAGATAACAAAAAGGCGACATAGAGATTTTTCGCATTTTGCAAATGCCCAAAATGACAAGATAGGAGAAGCTGATGACAAGAGTATAAAGAATTGTGATGACAAAGTAACGGAATCCAAAAATGACGCAAGCAACCACAATAGAGATATTTCGCCTACGGTCAATATGACAAAGCAAACAAATCACAATATGACAACACTAACGACTTAGAATCCCAAATCGATAAGCTAGTCTATCAACCCTACGATTTGATACGCAGTTCTATGATTTTGCACAACAAAACCATAGAACCCCTTAAAAACGAAATACACCACCAAAAACTTCCTAGTATAGATTCTGCTCGGTAACGATATTGCTGATATTTGGTAGTGGCGAAGTGCGCGTATAAAAAAATGTATTTTTGTCAATGGTTTTTGAGCGCACGGCTTCTGGGCGAGGAAATATACGGCGCAAGCTCGGGTCGATTCTCACCGCTCCTGCTACTATCTCGGCAAACACAGGTGCTGCCACTGCAGAGGCACTCTCATATCGCCCTATGGGGCTATTATCATCGCGCCCAAACCATATAATAGCCTGCACATCGGGCGTATATCCGCAAAACCAAAAATCCACATTGTTGTTTGTCGTGCCTGTTTTGCCCGCTGTCTCTATCCCACTTACCGCTGCGCGTCTGCCTGTGCCTGCCCTCACGACTTCGCGTAGCACGGAGGTAGTGAGAAACGACTGCTCGGGTGAGATTATCACTTCTGATTGCGTCTCATAAGAAAACACATTTCCCTGCGGGTCGATTACACTATCAATCAGCACAGGCTCGTTGCGCACGCCATAGTTTGAAAATATTGAATACTCTTTTGCCACCATTATCGGCGTGGCGTTTAGACTACCGATAGCGATTGTCATATCCGCGCTAAACCCACTAAAGCCAAAATTTAGCAAGCCATTGTAGATATTGCTAAACCCAACGAGCGTGGCGACATTTATCGTAGCTAGATTGCGAGAGTGGATAAGGGCATCTTGGAGGGTTACCATTCCTTGAAACTTCCCACCAGAATTTCTAGGATTCCACTCATCAAAGCTCCGCGCAGCATCAGGGACTTGTGTAGCGGTGGAGTATCCTCTATCAAAGGCGATTTGATAGATAAATGGCTTTATGCTACTTCCCATTTGGCGATAAGCATCTACTGCGCGATTATACGGACTTTTTTCGTGATTTACCCCACCTACAAGGGCTAAAATCTTGCCTGTTTTGTTATCTGTGATGACTACCGCACCATTTAGTGTATCATTTGCAGTCAAGTCATCTTCGCTAGGAAGTATGGCAGGTTCTGCACCTTTGGGTCTTTGGGCTTGGAGTAGCTTTAGCTGGCGAGCTTGCAGCGCAGTGTAGCCGTTTTTTAGGGCTTTTTGGGCGACTTCTTGGTAGTCCAAATCTATGTGTAGCTTGATAGTGTAGCCACCTGTTTTTATGTCTTTTATGGAGCTTAGTTGCCTCAAAGCATAGTCAGTTACATAAGGAGCGACATTTTGGGTAAGCGTCTGATGATACACTGTGGGCTTTTCTGCAAGTGAGGAGTCCCTATACTCCTTAGAAATCCACCCCAAGTCATACATTCTGCGGATAATGTCATTTGCACGCGTAAGTGCCAAATCCAAGTTTTTGGTAGGGTCATAAGTGCTAGGGGATTGTGGTAGTCCTACCAAAATAGCGATTTCTTTTAGGCTTAGCTGATTTAGTGTTTTTTTGAAGTAGCCAAGTGCTGCGGTTTTGACACCATAGTATCCGTGCCCCAAAAACACCTCGTTTAGATAAATCTCCAAAATCTGCTCTTTGCTAATAATTTCTTCGACTTGCACGGTAAGTAAGGCTTCTTTGATTTTGCGACTTATGGTGCGCTCTCGCGTCAAAATGATATTTTTCACAACCTGCTGCGTAAGCGTGCTTCCACCCTCTCCTAGCCGCCCTGTGCGGATATTTTTTAGCATTGCGCGGATGATACCATCATAATTTATCCCGCCGTGCTCAAAAAAAAGCGTATCCTCAATAGCTAGTAGTGCTTCAATCATTCGCGGTGGAATCTCATCAAACTTCGCGTAAAATCGAAATTCCGTGTCAAATACATTGGCTATGAGGCGGTTTTTTCTGTCATAGATTTGGGTAGCGACTTTTGGAGAGTAGTGCCTTACTTTGTCCAAATCCGCGCTTAGCTCAAAATATAGCGCAATCAAATAAACAACAAATATCAATCCCCCAACAACACAGCTAGATAATGCAACTTTTCTAATCATTTATTTTTTACTTACCTTATATTTTCAAAGATTTTACTTGCTTTGCTTAAATTTACTTAAATTTCGACTTTTTTGGGCTTTTTTTGTCTCGGATTTTTTGCGATTTTTGCAGACAAAAGTGCAAATCCACAAAAACTAGATAAGCACCTACCTTGCCCTACTTCACGCTTACATTTCACTCTACACCGACCAAATACCACATTTAAGCAGTGCAGAATTTAGACAGCGCAAGGGATTCACTCCCTGCTTGCTTCTAGGACTTGCCTATGCTTTTGGGGCTTGCACTTCAGGCTCTTTAGATTCTGCTGGCTTTGGCTGGGCTTGTGCGCTAGTTTGAGCCATATTTTGTCTAGCATCTCTTATGTCTGCTCTTTCTTGCTGGACACTATCTACTTTTTCAGCTAGCATTTTATCAAGGCAGGACATTACACCCTCGCTTCCCTTTTCCATTCCTATTACTTTCTCGTCTATAAAGCTTTTTGGTGGATTTTGCTTGCTCATTATCGCTTCAGCTAGGCTATTTGCTTGAGTATGCACTTGCGCGTGGAAAGGCTCTAAATCCCTATATGCCGCAGTTGTAGCAAAGTGTTCTTTGCCATCACCCTCATAATACCACTTGCCCAAACGGCAATTTGTATGTGGGACTTGATTGAAGCTATCAGATAGCCCAAACACAAGCGCGTAAAGATTGTTTTTAAACACCGTGTGGTCGAGCTTAGCAAGGGTGCAAAACACCTCGTTATTGCAAGAGCGTAGAGCATTTTTGGCTAGTTTCACGGTGTTTATAGCGAGTTTGCTTTTGGCATATATGTCCTCGACATTTGTTTTGACTTCAGCGGTAAAAGTCGAAGTCTCCTCCGTAGTGGTTTGTATATCGCTTGCTTCTTGCTGCATAGATTTTACGACTATGGCGATTTCTTTGGTTGCTTTTTGGGTTTTTTCTGCGAGTTTGCGCACCTCATCAGCGACAACGGCAAATCCCCTGCCGTGCTCACCCGCCCTAGCAGCTTCGATAGCGGCATTTAGCGCAAGGAGGTTTGTTTGCTCGGCTATGTCATCAATTAGAGATACGACATTGGTGATTTCATTGCTTCTTTGGGCAAGTGAGTTTGCTATGTTTGTGGCGTTTTGCATACTTTCATAAAGGTCTTTTATACTTTCTTCGGCTTTTTGGCTTACTTCGCCTACTTCAGCTAGCTCTTCTTCGTTGTGCTCTGCGCCTACTTGGATTTTTTTGGATTGTTCCAAAATATTTTGCAATGAGCCTTGCACGCCTATGATTCCGTCTTTTAGGCTTTTGTGATAAGTCGCTAGCAAGTCCACACCATCATCACTATCTCTTTTAGAGCCCTCTTGGACAAATCGATAAAACACCACTCCGTCAATGTTTTGGCTTTTTAGTGAGAAGTTTTTGCCACCTACTGATATGACAGAGTGCCCATCTCCGAGTTCTCCTAGTGCTCTTATGAAATCAGGTAGATTGCCCAAAGACAATGCCACAGAATTTGCAAAAACCGCCTCCCCATTTTTCACACCGACTAAGGCTTCATCAAACCCAAATGAAGCGATTTTTTTGTAATGCTCTACTTCTGCTTTTAAGGCTTGATTTTCCGCTACTTGCTTTTGCAATGCAGCTTTTGTTTCACTAGAAGAACCAAACATAGCAAGACTCCTTACAACTTTAATTTTTGATTTTGCAACCTCATTTTTGCGTTTGCTAAAGGCATTTTAACATAGATTTTGTTTCTTATTTATTAAAAATGTATTATAATTTCGCTAATTTTTGAATTCTCATTATGAGGTGTAAAATGAAAAACAGACTTGAAACTTTAGATGCTATCATTGATAGATTGCGACTTTTTGTCAAGCAAGATGGGCTAAAAAACTCCAAACAACGCGAAGAGATTGTATCCGTGCTTTACAAAAGTGGCACACACCTAACCCCCGAAGAAATCGCCAATAACTTGCGCTTACGCGATAAATCTACGAGTATTTCTTCTGTGTATAGAATCTTGGGCTTTTTGGAAAAAGAAAAATTTGTAACCTCCATAGAGCCAGACAAAGGTGGCAAGCGATACGAAATCGCAGCAAAAGAGCACCACGACCACATTATTTGCTTGCATTGCGGGGCGATTGAGGAGTTTGTCGACAATGAAATAGAATCACGCCAAATCGAAGTGGTAAAATCCCTAAAAGCAAAGCTAATCAGCCACGATATGAGGCTGTTTGTCATCTGTGAGAAGTGCCAAAAACAGCTACGAGACTAGGGCGTGCACTCTAAAAAATAGTTTTACTTCCTTTACTTCTTTTATTTTGTCATTGCGAGCAAGTCCCAAGATTTGCATAGCAATCCACACAATACATTTTGGTGTTTGGGGGGGGGGATTTTGCGCGTTTTATCTCTATGTTTTATCACTTGCAATCACTTGATTTTGCCACTACGCTAAAATCTTTGCTAAACCCAACAGCAAATATACTTGATAGAATTTTGCGCAAGTTTTTTATCCAAACACTTAAAATCTTTCTTTTGGATTTTTTACAAAGAGATTCAAATCGTTAGCTATTTTTAGACTTCCTCATTGTCTTTGGCATAGTTTTTTACACCTTATGTGATTTTTGGGCGTGATATTTGCTTATGTTTGCTTGGCGATTTTTACCACAAATAAATTTGCAATCAAACCACTTGAGAATAGCGAGATTATAAGGCTTTAGATTACTGCATTAAATATTTTTCTAAAAATTTTAAAAACTAGCCGATTTTGTAGCTACCCAATGGATTGAATCAAATCAAGTCCAACTTGTAGAAGTCAAATACAATCAAATCTAGCTTGATGAAGCTTTGTTTGATAGCACTTCTTTGCAAGTGGATTACTTAGCAGAGTTGCCTTTAATGTGTGATTTTGCTTAAGTCTTTTTGATTTTGATTTCATATTTTCGCCAACAATTCTAGTTGATTCTCCAAAGAATCCTTATAAAACTTCTGCATAAACCCAGAGACTTAGATAAAGAGGGATAAAATGTCAGCCACAAAAAAACTCACAACCAGCCAAGAATTAGAAAAGTTGTTTAAAACCGCAGAACCCAAAATGGTGTCCCACGAAGCCATAGCCCAGATTCTAAAAAAGCCACCAAACCAAGCCCAAGTCAAAAAAATCAACGACCTTGTCAAAAAGTATAAATGCGCACTTTTGAGCTCATCAGAGCTTGCAAAAAAGCTAAATAAGAAAGACAAAGAGGACGCCGATAGGGAGCGCAGAGAATTTATAGAAAACGAACTAGATAGTGAATTTGACTTTATGAAAGATAAAGAGCTACTTGAGTGGAGTAGGAGTGATAGTCCTGTGCGAATGTATCTACGCGAAATGGGGCAAATCGAGCTACTCACAAAAGACCAAGAAGTAGAGCTTAGCAAGCAAATAGAATTTGGGGAAAATATTATCCTTGATGCGATTTGCTCTGTGCCCTATCTCATCGACTTTATCTACGACTACAAAGACGCACTTATCAACCGAGAAAGACGCGTAAAAGAGCTTTTTAAGAGCTTTGATGATGAGGAGGACGGCGAGGAAGATGACTTTGATGATGAGAGTGTCGATGAGGGGAAATACGATGCAAAATACCAAGACAACAAATACGAGGATAGCGATAGCGAGCATAATGACGGAGAGTATAACGACATAGATGAGAGCAAACGCCCCATAACCAAAAAAGACAAAAAGCGTATCGAAAAAGTTATCCAAAGCTTCAAAGCACTAGATAAAGCAAAAAAAGAATGGCTAAAAGTGCTAGAATCTATGCCCGAGCAAATCTCGCTAAATAGCACCATAGATAGCAAAAAGGACAGCCCAAACAAAAAATCTAGCAACGAAAAAACAAGTAAGGAAAAATCTAGCAAAGACAAATCCAGCGCAAATTCTGCAATAAATGTCGTAGAAATCCCAGAAGATGAGCTAATGTATATCCTCACTCTAGCACACAAAAAAGAGCTACTAAAAGACAAACTACTTGACTTAGGACCCACAAGCAAGCTAATCAACGAAATCGTAAAAGCTATGGAAAATAGCCTAAGAAGTGGCGATGGGTTTGAGAGAGAGCTTAAGCGACTTGAGTATAAGCTACCTCTATTTAATGACATACTTGTGGAAAATCACCAAAAAATCCTTAGCAATATCACCAATATGAGCAGAGAGGATATACTAAATGCGATTCCAGAAGCCACAATGCTAAGCGTGTATATGGAGCTAAAAAAGCTATTTCAGACAAAAGAAGCAAGCGAGGGTGGGTTCAACCTAGAGCCAGAGAAGCTAAAAGAGATTTTGGAGCAAATCAAGCGGGGCAAAACTATCAGCGACAAAGCAAAAACAAAAATGGCAAAATCCAACCTCCGCCTTGTAGTCAGCATAGCCAAACGGTATACAAATCGTGGATTGCCGTTTTTGGACTTAATCCAAGAGGGAAATATCGGGCTTATGAAAGCGGTAGATAAGTTTGAATACCAAAAGAATTTCAAATTCTCCACTTATGCGACTTGGTGGATACGCCAAGCGATTTCGCGTGCTATCGCCGACCAAGCCCGCACTATTAGAATCCCAATCCATATGATTGAGACGATAAACAGAATCCACAAGATTATGCGCAAGTACACCCAAGAGCACGGCAAAGAGCCAGATACAGAATATATAGCCAAGGAAGTGGGGCTACCTGTGGATAAAGTCAAAAATGTCATCAAAATCACAAAAGAGCCTGTGAGCTTAGAAGCCCCTATCGGCAATGATGATGACGGAAAGTTTGGGGATTTTGTCGAGGATAGAAGCACGATGAGTGCTATGGAATATATCCTAAAAGAGGACTTGCGCTCCCAAATCGAAGATGTGCTAAATCAGCTAAATGAGCGCGAACGCTCTGTAATCAAAATGCGCTTTGGGCTACTTGATGATGAGAGCGACCGCACGCTTGAAGAAATCGGCAAGGAGTTAAATGTAACGCGTGAGCGCGTCCGTCAGATAGAATCAAGCGCAATCAAAAAGCTAAAGCACCCAAAAGTCGGACGAAAGCTAAAAAACTATATCGAAGAATAAGTCACCTAAAGTCCAAGCTACAAATGCACCAAATAGCATAAATACACGCAAAGTGCGCAAAGGTAATTTTGCAACAAAGAATTGCGATATAAGCTAGAAGCGTGGTAAAGTTGTGTAGTGATAAGCGTGGCTTTACACTAGCTAGATTTTATTTTGTAATGGATTTTGTAGGGCTAGATTTTGCAAAGTTGGATTTGACCAAGTTGGTTTTTGTGGAGTGAGATTTTGCCAAGTTAGACTTTGCGAAAGTTAGATTTTAGATAGGGTAGGTTTGTGTTTAAAAATTTGCTTGTGAGATTTGGCATTGTTAAGATTTTGGCGAACTATCATTGCTTGCTAGCATTGAGTGCGTTTGTGTGGGTTTGGCTATATAATGGCGAGTTTTGGCACAAAGTAAATACATACATAGCGCAAAATACGCACAATTTAACGATTTGTGATACTTACAAAACAAATGAAGCAAACAAAGCAAAATCTAATAGCGAGATTTCTACCACGCTTACTACACTTGCCACACCCACAACGGTTGCAACAAAAAACGCAAAAAACACAAAACAAGCATTACCAAAGCTAGATAACGCGCACCAAAGCTCATCTAGTCATAGCACTTCTAGTGCTTTATCATCGCCCCCCCCCCCTCCAAAAATCCACACTTTAGAGCAAAATAAAATCAACCAATGCAGCACCAGCTCTACTAGCCCTGCCAAAGATTCTAGCGCACAATCTTTTGCTAGATTTTGGATAAAATCTAGCATTTTTCTAGCGACTTTTTTACTTCTTTGGGCTATGCTAGAAATCCTTGTGTTTCGCGCTTATGCCAAGTCATTGTTAGGTGTATTTTTTGTGGTGGCAGGGGTTTGTAGCTATTTTTTAGATTCATTGCATATTAGCTTTAGCGCGTCTATTATTGATTCTTTTTTGCAGACAAATCCGCGTGAAGCAAGCGATTTTCTAAGCCCTAGTTTTGCACTGCATTTTGGGATTTTTGTGGTGTTGCCCTTAGTGATACTTTGTGCTACACACCTTTCTGCCAAACGCCACAGCAAAGCACTTACGCCAAAATCACACAAACCAAAAATCCTGCTAAGCCTGCTTGCAAGTATAGCTTTGCTATATGCTCTGCAAGGGACAAGGATAGTAGATGTTTTTAGGGAGCAAAGGCTACTTTTTGTGCTAAACCCATTTGCCCCCATTCGTGCAAGCATAGATTTGGCTATTGATAGAGCAACAACACCTAGCCACTACACACATCTGGGCGAAGACGCCACCACAAACGCCAAATCTAAGCTATTTGTCCTTGTGATAGGAGAATCCGCCCGAGCGGCAAATTTCCCTTATAGTGGCTATGATAGAGACACTACTCCTCACACGGCAAAAGTAAAAAGCCTAGTATATTTTAGCGATTTTACTTCTTGTGGCGTGATTACGGCGATTTCTGTGCCTTGCTTGCTTACCCACTATCCGCGCAAATCCTACACGCATAGAAATCTAAGTCTTTATAGCGATTCTGCGCTAGACATCGCCAAAAAAGCAGGATATGAAGTTTATTGGGTTAGCAACAACGGAGGAGAGTGCATAGGTGGCGTATGCGCTCGCTTGGACAAAGAAAAAATCATCTACTTCAACCAAAGCGGACAGCTAGATGCTGATATGCTCCCTACGATAAAATCCATAATCACCAAAAACACTCTAGCCAAAAGCAATACCCTGCTTGTAGTCCAGCTACAAGGAAGCCACGGAGCGCGCTATGATTTGCGCTATCCAAAAGAGTTTGAAATCTTTAGCCCTGTGTGTGCCAATAACGAGCTTAGCCAATGTCAAAAATCACATATACAAAACGCCTATGATAATTCGCTTATTTACACGGATTTTGTGCTTGCTTCTATCATTTCCCTGCTAAACCACACAGCGCAAGCAGATATTGCGCTGTGGTATATGAGCGACCACGGAGAATCTCTAGGCGAATATGGGCAATATATGCACGGAGGATTTCCCTACTCTCTAGCCCCACAAGTCCAAAAGCAAATCCCATCATTTCTGTGGTTTAAGTCCAACCCCGCCCTTACGCAAAAGCTGCAATCTATCAAAGACAAGCCATACTCGCACGATTTTGTATTTCACACGCTTCTTGGACTTCTAGAGATAAATACCAAAGACTATGACAAAGATTTAGATATATTTAGAGATTAAATCCCGCAGATATTTCGATTTAAGCCACGCTTTTTTAGCATTCTCACAAAATGCTACTTTGATTTTGGGTTGTGCGAATATTTATAAGCACCTAAGTCTTGCTAGCTTATTTTTCACTATCTTGGCTAGTGTCTTTTGGATTGGCAGAATTAGCAAAATCAAAACCGCTAGATTCCAAATTTGTAGAATCTAGATTTGTGGAATCTATATTTGTAGAATTGCTAGATTTCGCAGAGTTTGGGGAATCCAAATCGCCAAAATCCGCTTGCGTTGCTTGTGTGCTAGATTTTGGCGTGCTAGATTCTTTTTTGGTAGATTTTTCTTTTGGCTTACTTTTGGATTCTGCGGATTTTTCATTAGCTTTTTCATTGGCTCTTTCACTTGGGCTAGCCTCTTTGCCAAAATCTTTTTTGCTAATCTCTTTGCTAGAATCCAAAAGTTTAGAGTAGTCCAGCTCATCGCTAAAACTTTTTATTCTTTTGCTTTTTTTACCTTTTTTATTTGTGCCCAAACCATACCCACTATCTTGCAATGCCCGATTTGGCAGGGCTTTGTTGGGGTAGTATGCGTTTTTGTATTCGCCGTTATTTAGATTTTCTAGATAGATACAAGAATCCCCATCTTTTTTTAGGCAGCCCTTTTCCCAAAAGTAGCGCATTCTCTCCTGCCTCACTTCCTCGCTTGGCACAAAGTGTGGCAATGGATACTGATATATCACCCCAGATAGTGCGCAATAATACCCCACACCTCTATCACACATTGCCACCGTCATTCTTAAGCCCTCATTTGCCACCTTTATCGCGTTTGTATCTCCATTTGGCTGCAAAAAATCATAGCTTAGGCGATAGCACCCCCAGCCCTCGCCCATTTCACAGGCTTTTTTGTATAGCCACTCTACTTGGATATTTCGCCCGATGAGTTCCCAGATATGCACCTGCATTTGAGGGTATTGAGATAGCATAATCCCCAAAAACGCGCAGGACTGCCCACTTGCAATGCTTGGCTTTTGGGTAGCCATAACAAGGCAAGCATTTTTTAGCGTGAGGGCTGCCCTCTCTAGCGGGATACTCCACGCTTTTTTATCGCCATTTTCCTCATAGGCATACACCCAGCACGCAAGCCCCAAGCGATACTCGCACGCTTGTTTTAGTAAAGCCATTTGCCCTTTTATATCTCGCTTATATAGAGCATATCTCGCACTTGAAGTTTGCTCCATAAGCGCGAAAAAGCGCGTTTTTTCTTCTATGCCAAATCGCTCCAAACTAGCCTTATTTGCACATCCACCAAGTAGCACGATAAGCACACCACAAAATAATCCTGCTAATGCCATATTTGCAAGCAAGATAGTACTTTTTAGATTTGAAATATTCAAAATATGCTCCTTAAAGATTTTGTTGCTTTTATGCGAGATTTTGGGCGAATTTTTGCAAGCAAACGCGCATTTACACATAGATTTGATTTTTAAGCAAACAAATTTTATGCCAAATATATGCTACGAAATTTTGCTCATAATTGCGCAAAATCCAAGCATTCCACAAATCTAGCTAAGTTTTTTTTCAAAAAACTTTTTGCATTTTTGCCCAAAAACACAAAATCTCATTCAAACTCATTGCAACAAGTTAAGAAATTATGAACTTATCGTGTATTTTGGCTTTTTTGAGCGCGTTTTTTAAGCAATGTGGCAATAGATTATTTATTCTACGCTAAAATCTGCCAACTTTATGGTTGTTTGGATTTTGACTGCTTAATACTTAGATTTTAAGGATATACCTTGTCTTCTCATAATTCTACACAATCTCATAAAACCTTTACTTACCGCGATAGTGGCGTTGATATTGATGAGGGAAATGCGTTAGTTGATTCTCTAAAATCCATTGTAAAGCGCACTTTTGATAGCAATGTCATCGGCTCTATCGGCTCTTTTGCAGGAGCATATTCGCTTCCTAGTGGATACAAAGAGCCTGTTTTGCTAGCTTGCACTGACGGCGTAGGCACAAAACTCCGCCTTGCCATAGAGGCAAAAAAACTTGATTTTGTCGGCATAGATTTAGTGGCTATGTGCGTAAATGACTTGATTTGCAATTTTGGAGAGCCTCTGTTTTTTTTGGACTACTATGCCACAGGCAAGCTAGACAAAAACGAGGCTTTGCGCGTGATAGAGGGCATAGCAAAGGGTTGTCAAATCGCAGGGTGTGCCCTCATAGGTGGCGAGAGTGCAGAAATGCCATCAATGTATGCAAAAAGGGATTTTGACTTAGCAGGATTTAGTGTGGGAATCGCAGAAAAAGCGTCTTTGGAGCTACCAAATAGCATAAAAAAGGGCGATATTTTGGTGGGATTCCCAAGCAGTGGTTTGCACTCAAATGGCTTCTCGCTTGCTCGCAAAGTGTTTGCAGAGAAAATGGACTTTAGCGATGAGGTATCAGCACTAGATTCTAGCTCTCAAAGTGGCATAAAATATGTCAAAAAGCCACTCATAGACGCGCTTTTAGAGCCTACGACTATCTATGTTCCTCTATTTAGACAAAAAAGAGAGTTTATCAAATCCCTAGCCCATATCACAGGTGGTGGCATACTAGAGAATCTGCCTCGCGCTTTGCCTAAGCACTTGGGCGCGTCTGTAAGTATAGATGCTATCCCTGGCCAAGAGATTTTTGAGCGTTTGTGCGGATTTGTAGAGATAGAGGAAGCATATCGTGTGTTTAATATGGGTGTGGGACTTATCGCGTGTGTGGAGGAGAGCAATGTCGATGAGGTTTTGCGCGGAAGTAATGGCTTCGTGCTAGGGGAGGTGGTAAGCCAAAGTGGTATCACACTCAAAAAAGGCAATGACATTGTGATAAGGGGGGAGAGTTGAAATCTTTTTTTAGAGTATATACGCTACCATTTCTTGTTCTCCTAATCGGGCTAGTTATGTATTATGTTATGTTTATCAAAAGCAATGAACGATATAGCGAGCAAGTAGAGGACACTTCTAGCTTCACTCGGCACAACCATTACCAAAGCAATAATTTTGAGGATTCTAACCTTTTGAGTGAGTTTTTTTCCTCCATAAAGAGAATCGTGCTAAATAGCAATCCAAATGAATATCCAAAAGAGGAAATAAACGCACATTTCACACAAAACACCGATGAATATGCTACGCAAAGTTTGCAAGAAAACCAAGAAATAAAACAAAATGATGATGGGCAGTTTTCACAAGAGAGTGTGCAATACAGCACGCAAGGCACACAAGATATACTTGAGAATGACAAAAGTCCTACTCAAAACTCTGCCCAAAATCTTGCCCAAAGCCAAGCCACTTCTCAAGCCACTCAAGCTATTGAGCCTACCAAATCCCCTCAAACCTTGCTATACTACACTACCACTAGGCTAAATGTGAGAAAAGAGCCAAGTATAAGCGCACCTCTGCTTAGCAGGCTAGCAAGTGGCGAAAAAGTCAAAGTCATTAAGTTTAACGATGAGTGGGCACAGCTAGAAAATGGAGGCTGGGTAAGTGCTAAGCTACTAACTTTGGAGCGAGAGGATTCTAGCTTGCAAGACACGCAAATGTATACTTCGCTTGTAAATGCAAATATACGCCAAAAGCCTGATAATGATTCTCCTATCGTAGGCTCGGTGCTAAAGGGCGAGCGAGTGCGTGTCCACTCCATAGCAAATGGCTGGGCTAGACTACTAAGTGGTGGCTATATCGCACTTAGATTGCTTCAAAAAGATAGTGATTAGATTTTAAGAAATCATCATTTATGAAATATCTTTGCGTATTTGGCAATCCTATCGCCCACTCCCTCTCCCCGCTTATACATAATTTCGCTCTAGCAAAATTAGGCTTGCCTTTTATGTATGGCAGATTTTGCCTTGACAATGGAAAAGACTTAAAAAATACATTTTTTCGTCTAAATCTTAGTGGGGCAAATATCACCGTGCCATTTAAAGAGCACGCCCTCTCTCAAGCCGATGAGCTAGATAGTCTAGCCCAAGAAATCGGCGCGGTAAATACCCTAGTGCTAGAATCTAGTGGCAAGCTAAAGGGATACAACACCGATGCGAGCGGGTTTGTAGAGAGTATAAGGGATTTTATGCCAAATCCCGATTTTGCTCCACGCACGGCAAAAAGTGCACTAGTGCTTGGTGCTGGTGGCAGTGCCAAAGCTGTGGCGTGTATATTGACAAAATATGGCTTAGAAGTGCAGGTGGCAAATCGCTCAAAGCGGGATTTTTATGCTTCGCGTGGGATTGAGTATTGTCTTTTTAGCGAGCTAGAAGCAAGGGATTTTGACATAGTCATAAACGCCACAAGTGCAAGCCTGCAAGGCGAGCTACCATTGCCTAAAAATCTACTATCAGAGATTTTTACTCGCTCCAAACTTGCTTATGATTTGATGTATGGCAAAAATCTAACACCATTTTTAGCCCTAGCAAAAGATTGCCACATAGACTACAAAGACGGCAAAGATATGCTTTTGTGGCAAGCAGCAAAAGCCCTAGTGCTTTTTATCTCTGCTGAAAATACATCTAATCTTTACCAAGAACACCAAATCTATGCCCTAATGTCTCAAGCGATAAATAGCCACAAAGCATAAACACCCCAAAAGAGTAAAAAAGTGAAAGAGTTTCTCACCTCACTTTGCTTAGGCACAAATGAGATTCCCAAAAAATACTCCTCTATCTATGAGCAAATCAAATCCTGTGGTGCGATAGAAAATCACAAAAGCAAAAAGCATCATAATTTTTTTAAGCTACATTGTAAGTTTGGGATTTTTAGCGTTAGCAAACCAAAATCTTCACTTGCAAAATCTATTTTTTTGCAAGACATTACCAAAAGACGCAATGACATAAGGCTATCTCTCAAAAATACACCAAAATCTTTGGAAAATGGCGAGATTGTGCTAGCACTTTTGGCGGGTAGATTTGTGCGCGTCATCAAGTCTTTATCAAGCCATAGCACCAAGCACACCCAAAAACAAAATCTAATCTACCTAGAAAAGCAAAAAGGCAAAATCATCGGCATAAACTTCCAAGATGGCGAAATCTCTACCCTGCCTTTTTCGCAAAAATCCTTAGAGCAGTTGCCTTATCACTGCGTTTTTAGCTATGAAAACATAAAACCAAAGATAAATAAGATTTATGGTGTGCTAGAGGAATCAAAAGTCGATGAAGCTATCGCACTATTTTTGGCAGATAGGAAAGAGGAGTTTAGCCAAGAAGCTAAGCAATTAGCCCAAAGCTTTGGCGATAGGGTAGAGCCAAGTTTATATACAGATTTAAGCGGTGGTTTATGTGGCAGTGAGGCTGGCAGAAAGGCTGGTGGAAAGGTTTGTGGTAGAGTGGATTTATCCAAGCTAGATTTTATCACTATTGACCCAAGCGATGCAAAAGACCACGATGATGCGATTTACTATGATGAAAAAAGCAAGGTTTTGTATGTCGCTATCGCTGATGTGAGTGAATATGTCCTGCCAAAAACCGCGCTTGATGAGGAAGCAAAGCAGCGACTTTTTAGCCTGTATTTTCCGCACAAATGCCACCCTATGCTACCACAAGAGCTAAGCGAAAATCTATGCTCACTCAAAGCAAATGAACTAAAGCTAGCACTTGTATGTGAGATACACTTCCACACTACTTCATCGCGCAAAATCACACCCAAATCCACCAAAATCTATGAAGCCCTAATTACCCCCAAAGCAAATGTAAGCTATGAGTATATCGATAGTCTTTTAGACACGCTAGAATCAGCTAAAAAATCGATTTTTAAGCCACTAAAAAGCCTTGCAAATCCTCGCTGGATTTTGTCCTTTTGGTATATCGCAAGTGGGCTTAAAAATGAGCGATTAAAAAAGGGCTTTGATTTTTTCACAAAAGAGCGCAAGATGACTTTGGACAAAGAGGGCGAGATAGAATCTATCCGCACGATTTTGCCAACTCGCGCTCATAGCCTTATCGAAGAAGCTATGCTACTTGCAAATGTGAGTGTGGCAATGGCTTTGGATAATGCACTAGGAGGCAAGGGAATCTATCGCACTCATAATCCACCTACAAAAGATAGGCTACACGCACTCTTTGGCGAGATAGCACAGCTTGGCTACACCATAGAGAAAAGTAGAGCAAAAAAGCCACAAAATGACTACTCCAAAAATATCCACTCTCAAATCGCCTACTTACAATCCCTAGCAAGCACTCAAAAAGAAAAAGAAATCATTGATAAACTCATCATCAAATCCCAAAAAGAAGCGCGATATGATTGTAGTAAAAATGAGCACTTTGGGCTAGGGTTTGAGGCTTACACACACTTTACTTCGCCTATCCGCAGATATAGCGATATTTTAGCACACAGACTTATAAAGCTACTTTTGCGCTCTAGTGGCACGCTAGATATTAGTTTTGCCAAAAATCTATCCTCCTCCTTGCCAAACCAAAAAAATAAAGAGATTGCAAGGCATATCAACTTCACCCTAGAATCTATCCGCATAGCCACACCTCTGCTAAATGATGCAGAGCGAGGAATCGCTAAATGTGAAATGTGCTTCAAGGATAGAAAATATGCTAGAAGTGCGCAAAAATGGCAAGGGGAGTCTATCTATATTCGCATTATAGATGAGCGATTCCCCGCTATTGGCGTGGTGGATTTTACAGAATCTAGCGAGGAAGCTAATGATAAATCTAGCAAAGCAAAATCTAGTGAGACAAAATCCCCCACGCCACCCACACAGGCTACACAGAGCACACAGCTTGCACGCGCTGCGCAACAGGCAGCAGTGCAACGCACGCCAAATGCTGCTTTGCAAGAGATTTTGCAAGGGGCGCGGGTTTTTGTGCGAGATTCTAGCTTGCAAAAGCACGCTACATATCTAGCACAAATCGCCCAAGTAGAGCTAGGCAGTGCTAGAATATATGCAAACATACTTGATACAAGCACCCAAGTGGATTCTACACCAAGAGCAAAATCCACCAAAAAACCAAAAAATAAGCACAAAACAACCAAAAAACAATCAAGCCAAAAGCACAAAAAGCAAATCAAACAAAAAGCAAATAATGTATAATACTCGCCAAATCATCTAAACCACCCACAAACCACATAAGGAGTGCGCAAAATGCCAAGTGATACACAATCTAGCACACAACCAAATGACATAACTTCCAAAAAAAGCTATTTTCAAAAAAAATTTGCACTCATTTTTGCCCCTATCACAAATCTACTCAAACTCGCCAATTCACTAAAACAACAAACATTCAAACTGCTAAAAGAGATTTATCATTTTTTGACTTACAAAGAGGAAATGTTTTATTACGCTTCATCACTTAGCTTTTATACGATTTTCGCGCTTATACCTATGCTTTTTATCACTTTTTCTGTCCTGCTTGCATTCTCACATTTCCAAGACAAAATCAGCGATATTCAGCACCTTATCATCTCAAATATCCTCCCTGCCAACGCCGAAGTAGTCATCAAATTTATGAATACATTTTTGGAAAACGGCTCAAAAATGGGAATGGTAGGCGTAGTAAGCGTGTTTATCACTTCATTGCTATTTTTTCGCAACTACGAATACATTACCTCCAAAATGTTTGATTCTACACCGCGCAAATTTTTTGATTCTCTTATAATGTATTGGACGATGATTACGCTATTTCCGCTAGGTAGTGTGGTGATATTTTATTTTAGCGCAAGCGCACAAGGACTATTTATGCAGGGAGGGAAATCCTTGATTTATAGTGATTTGTTCTCTTGGCTTGCTACTTGTGTGCTATTTCTCATACTTTTTCGTATCTCGGCAAACAAGCCATTGCACAAAAGGACTTTGTTTTTTAGCTCATTTACTTCTGGCACTGTGTGGTTTGCACTCAAAAATCTTTTTGTGTTTTATATCACTTACAACAAAACCTACGCCACGCTATATGGCTCGGTATCAATTATCCTTTTTCTAATGGCGTGGATTTATGTTTCTTGGCTTGTTATGCTATTTGGTATGCGCTCTTGTCAAGGGGTTTTAAAATGGCTTAATATCGAGCAAAAAGACACAAATCAAAAAGAAGCACATAATGAAACAGTATAGTAGATTTTGCTTATCTGCATATATTTGCACGATAATTTTAGAGGCGATTTGAAATAATATTTTTGACACTTTTTGGTGTAGCACTAGAGGCGTATAAGGAGTGCAAAAAGTGGGATTGGATAAATTCTTTGTGAGTTTTTATACTCCTCCTGCGGATTTTTCCTCACTTGGCAAAATCACACTTCTTAGCCCCAAAAATTTTGATGATTTTGATAAGTCCTTTGTGCTTTTAGGGGAATCACGCACAAAGCAATACCTAAGTGGAATCTACTTTGAAAACAATCTAGCAAAGCCACAATCTAAAAAATCAAACAACCAAAACTGCGACACAAAAGGCGAAATAGAGCACGGTTTGCAATGTGATAGTTGGATTTTCAATCTCACAAAAAAGTGGCTAGATATGTATTTTGGCGGGGAGATTCCGCATTTTCTGCCTCCACTTGCACTGCAAGGCTCTAGCTTTGCACTACTTGTGTGGCAAGAGCTACTAAAAATCCGCTATGGTAGCACCACCACTTATGCTACTATGGCTACAAAAATCGCACAACAAAGAGGGCTTGCCAAAATGTCAGCCCAAGCCATAGGTGGTGCGCTAAAAAACAATCCCATATCAATCATTATCCCCTGCCACCGAGTGATTGGCACAAATGGTAGCTTGATAGGCTACGCAGGAGGAATAGAAAAAAAGAAAATCTTACTAGGACTTGAAAACCTCACAACTACTTAGAATCGCCATAAAATCACAAAGAGTTTTTAAGTATTTTTAGATTTTAGTCTAAAAGGACTTTTAAATCATTTAATAAAGCGTTTGACATATCTTGGCAGGCTTGCCCTTTTAGCACACTTTGACGCACTTGGATTTTGTGCTTAAACCTTAATTTACAAAAATCTAATACAATCGCTACTTTTAAATCTCTAGCTTTTTGGGCTATAAAAATTCCCAAAATATCCCTAAAGAAGCATAGTAGAAGCATAGAAAAATCAACACCAAAAGGAATACAAAATGAAAAACACCGCACAATACAATCACGCACGCAGAGGGTTTATCAAAACTTCTGCTAGTCTTGCACTAGGCTTAGCACTTCCCTCACTTCCTCCATTTCTCTCATCTGCACTTGCCAAAGACGCAAAAGCGACAAAAACCACCACGCTAAATAATGGCGTATCAATCCCACTTGTAGGGTTTGGCACTTCGCGTATGCAGGGAAGCGAATGTCAAAAAGCCGTAGAAAACGCACTAGAAGTAGGCTATCGACTAATTGATACAGCCCAAATGTATGGCAATGAAAGCGATGTAGGCAACGCGATAAATTCCGCGCTAAAAGGTGGGAAGCTAAAGCGCAAAGAGCTATTTATCACTACCAAACTTTCAAGCGATATGAGCTATGAAGAGACGCTAAAAGCCACGCAAGAATCGCTAAAAAAACTCCAAATTGATTATGTGGATTTGCTACTTTTGCATAGGAATTTCCCACAATCTGTGCCTATGTATAAAGCAATGGAAAAGCTACGCAAAGAGGGCAAAATCAAATCTCTTGGTATTTCAAATTTTACCCCTGAAGTTTATAGTGAGTTTGTCAAAAAGTGTGAAACACTCCCCGTGTTAAACCAAATGGAAACGCATATCTTTTATCAGCAAAAGCCTTTAAGAGAAGTGATGAAAAGCTATGGCACGAAGCTAGAAGCGTGGAGTCCTTTTGCCAATGGCAAAAACGACTTTTTTGCAAACCCCACACTTGTATCTATCGCCAAAAAGCACGGCAAAACTCCCGCTCAAATCGCCCTTAGATTTTTAGTCGAGCAAGATATTATCGTTATCCCTAAAACTGCAAAAAAAGAGCGAATGATAGAAAATATCAGCATTTTTGACTTCGCACTTGATAGCACAGATAGAGAAGCACTAAACGCACTAGATATCAATGAGCCTTTATTTAAGTGGTTTTAGTAGATTTTAGCGTGATTTGTTGATAAATCACGCTAGATTATTTACGCCACAAAATATCCAAACTATCACAAAACCAAAAGAGAATCTATGCTAAAACTCACTCGCCTAAGTGCGTGGCTAATGCTTTTTGGGGCTATTGGCTTAGAGATATGCGGGCTTAGCCTGCTAAAAGTCTTTGAGGGCAATGGCACTCTTGGCAAGGCTTTGCTCATCGTGCTTATGAACCTTTCATACTTCCTTATGTCGCTTACCCTGCGCCAAATCGCGGTGGGCGTAGCTTATGCCACTTGGGAAATCGTAGGGGGCATAGGCGTGTTGCTCGTTAGTTTTGTGTTTTTTGACCCGATTTTAAGCACACAGCAGTATTTTGGCATTGTCATAGGATTTGCGGGGATTATCTGCATTATCTTAGGCGAGGAGCATAGCCAAGCTAGCGAGGGAGAAGCAAGCAATCACACAGCGCACACAACTCAAAGCGCAACTAAAGAAGCCACCAAATCCACAAGCGGAGGGATGAGATGACACTAGCATTTTTACTCATCGTGCTTTCTGGCTTGCTAGATGTCTTTGCCAATCTCGCCCTAGCAAAATCCGATGGCTTCAAAAAACTTTGGTGGGGGCTACTTGCGCTACTTCTTGTGGATAGCGTGTTTTTGTTTTTGGCTTTCGCGCTTGATTTGGGAATGGAACTCCCTGTGGCTTACACGCTATGGGGCGCGATAGGGATTTTAGGCACAGTAATTGGCGGGTATTATTGGTTTGCCCAGAGGCTAAAGCCCATAGGCTTTGTAGGAATCGCACTCGTGCTTATCGCGGTGTATTTACTGCACTTTGCGTAAAAATCCAAAAACAAAATCTAAGGAATCAAATGCCAAAACTAAAAACTTATGGTAGTCTTATGCGACTTTTCAGCCTAAAAGAGGGGGAATTCAAACTCCTAATCCTCTCTTTTAGCTTTATTTTTGTGCTTTTTAGCTCCTATGCCTTGCTTCGCCCTATCCGCGATGCGCTCGGGCTTAGCGGCGGAGATGATGAGCTAAAGTGGCTGTTTTTGGGCACTTTTTTAGCCACTATCGCCTCTTCACTCGCGCTTATGTGGCTTAGCACGCGCATAAAAAGGCGATTTTATATCGATTTTGTGCTCGTGTTTTTTGGGCTAAATCTGCTTATCTTTTATGCTGCGATGAGCCTCATAGAGCCGCAAAGTAGCGAGTTTATCTGGCTTTGTAGAATCTTTTATGTCTGGGTTAGTGTGTTTAATCTTTTTGTATTTTCAAGCGCGTGGAGTTTGCTAAGCGATATTTTTAGCAAGGAGGCTTCCTTGCGACTTTTTGGGATTATCGCGGCGGGTGCGTCTCTAGGCAGTATCGCTGGCTCGGCAAGTGTGCGCTATCTAGTCGAGCATATCGGCACGAGTAGCTTTATCCTTGCTTCGATGATTTTGCTATGCCTTGCCCTTGCGCTAAAGCACGCGATGATAAGCGACATTTTTAAGCACGCTCAAGTTGCACATTCTAGAAATCCCAAAACCCCTCAAGTTTCCCAAACCGCCTCCCAAAATCCGCTTGAGAGGTTTGATAAAACCATAGGTACGAAAAATCCCTTTGTAGGATTTTCCCTCATCGCCAAATCGCCCTACCTGCTCGCACTTTGCGCGTTTGTGCTACTGCTTACGGCGGTTTCTACATTTTTGTATATGGAGCAAATGCGTATCATCAAAGAGACATTTTCTAGCAGAGAGGAGCGCGTGGCGGTGTTTGCTACGATTGACTTAGTCGTGCAAAGCCTCTCACTCTTTATCCAAATCTTTCTCACGGCAAAAATCGCCAAATTCTTTAGCCTAAGCGCACTTCTTAGCGCACTTGGCTTTGTGGTAAGCATAGGCTTTGTGGTGCTGTGCTTTACCCACCCTGCGTTTTTGCCCTTAGCAGTGGTGATGAGTATGCGCCGTGTGGGCGAATACGCGCTAGTGAAACCCGGGCGCGAAATGCTCTTTGTCCCGCTAAGCAGCGATGAGAAATACAAGGTAAAAAACTTCATAGACACGGTGGTGTATCGCGGTGGAGACGCGCTAAGCGCGCAAATAGAGAGTGCGTTATTTAGCTTAGGCATAAGTGTGGTGCTTTTGGTAGGAGCTGGGATTAGCTTTGTGTGGGGGATTTTGGGAGTGTTTCTAGGGAGGAAATACCAACAAAAAGATGAGCAAACAATCTAGTAAAATAAGCAATAAATAAAGATGATTTTATAACGGTGATTTTCTAAAGAAGCATTGCTTTTTAGGCATTATATTTTTGCATTACAATTTTTGCGCACATAAGCCATAGCAAAAGTCCAAGCATAGCCACTGCGCCTAAGAAAAGATACGCATATAGGTAGCCATAAAACTGCGCGAAATATCCGCCAATCCCGTTGCTTAGTGCCGCGCCAAGTCCCCCGCAGGTAAGCACGAGCGCAAGCCCTGCGTTGATATGTCCGCTTCCACGAAGCATAAATGCCACGATGACAGGGACGATTACGCCACTTACCCCCGCACCCACGCCATCTAAAATCTGCGTGAAAATCATTCCATCTATGCCTGCGAAGTTTGCTGCTATGCCACCGCGAATGATGAGTGCGAAAAAGCAGGCAAAAAAGAGCCAAAAATAAAGTTTAAATTCTGAATTATTATGCCTTTGTGGTTGCGTTGGCAAAGGATTTTGTGGTAGATTTTGTGTCGCGTTTGGTGCTTGATTTTGTTGTGCGCTTTGTGGCGGATTTTGCAAGGGATTTGAGAGTGTGCTTTGCGCAAGATTTTGGGAGCTGTTTTTGCCCTCTATGTGGCTTTGCGCGTGGCTTTGATTCCCTCCTACTAGGCTTTTTACCGTGAGGTTTTCACTCGCGACATTCTCCACTGCGACATTCTCTCCTGTGATATTTCCCCACACATTGTCAGCTTGATTGCGCCGTAGTGCCCTACCACACGCAAATGCCACAAGTATCATCGTGCTTTGCGCGATAAGTATCGTGGCTGCTGCGTAAGCCCCGCTTGAATCAATGCCTAGCTTTTGCGCCCTTTGGCTTAGCAGTGGGAGCATTGCGGCGTTGCTTAAGTGGAAGCAAAACATTATCGCGCTTAAAAACACCACGCGTTTATCGGCAAACAACGCCCAAATACTTACGACTTTGCCCACCACTCTCTGCCTTGCCCCACTTTGCCCCGCACCTTTTTGCTCCGCAGATTTTGCGCTCTCTCTTATCTCGCCTCGCGCGGTAAAATCATCGATACACTCGCTTCTAATAAGCCCTAGCACCACAAGCGAGCAGCCACCAAGCAGTGCGGTAATCACAAACACGCTTGCTATGCCAAAGTGCAGCGCAAGCACAAAGCTAAGAGCCGCGCCAAATGCTGTGCCTGCGTGCTTGTAGGCTTCATTGCGAGCGCATTGAAGCGGATAGTGCTTCACGCCGATGATTCCAAGCGTGAGCGCGGCAAAGGCGGGGGCTAAAAACACGCCACTAAGGGCGACTAGGCATTGCGCAAGGAGTGTGAAAACAAATGAGGGAAAAAAGTAGTTCAGCGAGCAAAAAAGCACGATAAGCGCGACAAAAAAGGCTATGCACTCCTTTTTGCGCGTGGTTTTATCCACCAAAATCCCGCAAGGCACGCCAAGAGCAAGCGCGATAATGTGGCTAATGGTCGAAATCAGCCCCACTTGTGCTTCACCAAAGCCGTTTTGGAGTAGAAACACACCCAAAAATGGTCCCAAGCCATCACGCACATCGGCTACAAAGAAATTTAGCCACGCTAAGAGATTGCTAGGATTCATTGTGGTTGCCTAGAGTGCACACTTAGAGTGGGCAGGGTTTGGCGTGCAGAATTTGGCACATAAGATTTTGCATTTGAGTGCAAGTTTGTGTGTAGATTTGTGTGCGTGGATTTCACATTCTGCCTTTATTTCACAATTCAAAACTTTAAGCACTAAATAGCGAATTTTGTGCCTTGCTTTTTGCCAAGTCAAAGTTGCTGATAAGCAGCTCCTTGCCCTTTGGAGCGTTTGTCTGTTTAAAGTTATTCATTCCGTATTGCAAACTCCACTCTTTTAGGCAAAAATCCTTATACAAATCGCGGATAAACGCGCTATCATCATAAGTAAGCAAGAATTTGTGTTTGGTGGATTTTAGCACTTCGCACAGCTCGCAGTGATTAAATGTGGTATGCAAAATGCCCTTTTTGCCATAGAGTTTTGATTTGCTCGCACTAAAGTATGGCGGGTCTAAAAAGAGGAAAACACTTTTTTCATTGCTCTTTTCATCGCCGTTTTTGCCCTGAATCGTATCGCTCGCTTTTGGGACATTTTCTATACTTTTACCCAAAGATTCCTCACACAAAAACTCCTCACGCAAAGATTTCTCACACAAAAATTTTTCGCCCAAAAACTCCCTATAATCGCTACTAAAAAACGCAAAATTCCCCAAAATCTTACTCGTTGTCTCTAGTCGCTTCACACTACTTGGCGTAAATCTGCTTTCATAAGATTTTTGCGAATACCCGCCACTATCCACCACGCCAGAGAATGTAATGCGATTGAGGATAAAAAAGTCAATCCCGCGCGTAAGCTCATCTAACTCATCATTGCGCCGAGAGAGGATAAATTTATAGAGCTCTTTGCCCTCTGCAAAGCTATTTTTTAACTTCAAGATTCCCGAGATTAGTCCTGCGCAATCCCTCTGCAAACTTTGCCAAAAGCAAAACAGCTCATAATTTAAGTCATTTGCATAGATTTTTACCCCGCTATATTGTGGATTTTGCGCGACATAGAGTCCAAGCGAACCACCGCCAAAAAAGGGCTCTCTAAACTCAACTATATCTTTTGGCAAAAATTGTGAAAGGAATTTTAGCGCACGAGACTTGCCACCGGGGTAGCGCAAAGGGGATTTGATGAGTTTTGTTTCATTCATTACGCCCCTTTTAGGCTGTGGTTGGCAAATGCAGCGCATTCCAAATCCTCACGCCAGCATTTTTTTGCAAAAAATATTTATAGGCTAGGCTAAATCGCATAGTTTCGCGCTACTTTCGTAGCTCGGTATAAATGCGCTCTATTTTTTGTGCTTCTTGTTTGTCGCGTAGCTCACGCTCATCTTGGTTGTTTTTTGTGAGTGCCTGCTCGTTTTTAAATATCTCATCAAGCAATCTTTGCGTGGCTTGCGTGTCGTTCCCCGCTTTTGCGTGGTGGATGCGCACTTGGAGGATACGCTTTTGTAGTTCTAGCTTGTCGCGCTCATCGCGGTATTTTTGCGTGGCTTTGTGAAGCGACTCTCTAGAATCTGACTCGATTTGCAAGGCTTTGATTTGGGCTTGCTCGCTTGCGTTTGCAAAGATTTCGGGGGCTATGCCTTTGATATGGGGCAACTCGCCTTGTGCTAGTGGCGCACCTTTTGGTGGCTTATGCTCGTGGGGTTTAGCAAGCGCACTTGTGGCAATCCCCACACAAAAAAGCGCGGATACAACGGCGATAGTAGCGATAAAATGTCTCATAGAGCACTCCTTAAAATGTGATAAAACACCATTTTAGCACAATAAAATCCAAAAACCACAACGGCAAAATTTGAGATAGGCAGATTTTAAGACAAGCGCACATTTTGTGATTTTGCTAGCCATCTACCAAACCCACGCTATACGCTCGCCCTAATCAACCTCACGCCCAGCACAGCACTTCGCTAAAAGCCCTTTATCAAACCAACACCTTACCTACTCTATCACCTTTGCCCTATACGCGATAAGTCCTAGAATGCTTACAATCACGCCCATAAGCAGCAGCAAGTGCAATGCCTGCGTGAAGCTCTCAAAGTAGTCGTGCAAAAGCCCTATGATAAATGGCGAGGTGCTAGCGATGAGGTAGCCAAAGCCCTGTGCCATAGCAGAGAGTTTGCCAGCGATGATGGAGTTCGCGCTTTTGGTAGAGATAAAAAGCAGAGCGATTGCAAACACGCCACCCATAGGGATTCCTATGCAAATCGCTCCGATAACCACACCAATTCTAGAATCTAGATAGATAAGGCAGGCAAATCCCACCACATACAGCCCACACAAGCACGCCATATACACCGCACGGTAAGCATTCCTAAGCTTGCCCAAAATCACAGGTCCCACAAACCCTATCGGCACGGCTATGGCTTGGGCTAGGAGCAATATACTCGCGCCAAACTCGCTCCCATAGCCCATTTCGCTAACGATGAGTGCGAGCCACGCAAACATAGCATAAGCCACAAAACTTTGCGCCCCCATAAACGCCGTGATTTTCCACGCACTTGGTTGAGTAAAAACATTGATTTTGCTTTTTTGCCTTTTTATCGTGCGAAGTAGTCTGCCGTTGCGCATTTGCGGGATATACACGACAAAGGCTAGCAGCGCAAAAGGTAGCCACACAAGTAGTGAATAGCGCAAGCCTAGCAGTGATAAAAGTGGCAGGGCAAGCAGTATCCCAAAAATGCCAGAGAGGTTTAGCACAAGGCTATATATGCCCATCATAGGGGCGATTTTGTGCGGGAACTTTTCTTTGACAAAGCTAGGCAGTAGCACATTTGCAATGGCTATGCCACTCCCTAGCAACGCCATTCCCACAAAAAGCCCAGCACTCCCACCAAAGCTACGATACACTTCGCCCACAATGATAAGCACAATCCCCACGACTATGGCACGCATAGGCGTGAAATACGCCACCAAAAAGCTCACACTCCCAAAGGCAATCAGTGGCAGAGAAGTCAAAAGCCCACCAAGCGCGGAATTTATGCTATAAGCGTTTTTGATAGGCTCTATGATAGGTCCTAGCGAAGTGATAGGGGCACGCAGGTTTAGCGTGAGCGCGACTAAAAATATGACATTTAGCCAAAAAATCTTTTCACTTGCTTTCATCTCTCTTGCCTATATTTGTTTGTGCTTATGCGCGCTATTTGTGCTTTTCTTGCGCTTGCCCCGCGCTTGCTTGCACTTGCTTGTGTGTGCTTGCAACCTTGCTCGCGCTTTTGTGCTTACGCTTTAAGCGTCAAATAGCATTAAATTTGCGTAAAAATTATAATTCCCTTAAGATAATAACTCCGCACACGCATAACGATTTGCGATTTTGCAAGCTGTATCAAAGGCTTTTTTCTTTGCAAATGGGCTTTTTAGAGAGATTTTGCTTGGCTTAAAGCCCACCCTTAAAACACGCTTGGGCTAACCAAAGCGCGTTTTCTTGCGCGTTTTTATGCTTATCCCTACTCTTTAATGAGTGGTAGATTTTTTAGCATTGCTTTTAGTTGCAATTCCGCCTTTGGCAAATGCTCCGCGATTGTCAGCCCCACGACTTCGGCATTTTGGCTAAGCGCGTTGATTGCATTTATCACATTTGCTACACTTAAAACGCCCGTATCGCCCACCGCGACATAGAGTTCTTTTGGGTTTAGCACATCTAAATCAAGGTGGATTAGCACCTTTGTTATCCCTCGCTCCTTTAGCCACGCACTCATCGCACTCACTGCCTTTGCTTCATTGTCCGCTATGTCTTTGCCCGAGATTGAGTGCGCACCTAGATTTTCGCGCCGTGCGTTGTAATGCTCTGCTTCATTAGAATGTAGCCCGATAAAAAGGACATTTTGTGGCTTGATATACGCAGGAAGTGCAAAATCGCCCCTTAGGCTTTCATCGCCCACAATCGCACTCACCGCCATAGCGTGATAGCCCTTGTAAAACTCATCATTTGCCACGCCCAAATCAGGATGCGCATCAATCCAAATAAGCGCGACATTCTCGCCCTGCTTGGCGTATTTATCCGCGAGATAGCCAAATGGCGCGATACTTGTGGCGCATTCCCCGCCAAGTGTGAGGACTTTGGCAGGATTTTTAGATTGCAAAATCTTTAGCGCACTCTTGTGCTGGGAGAGTAAAATCTCTTTATCAATCACACCACCTTGCACGATTCTAGCCCCTTTTGAATCCACCTTAAAATCCTTTGAAATATCCACAAACGCGGTGTTTTTATCTAGGCTAGGGTTTATATCACTTGTCAGCAAATCTAAAATCTGTGCGCCTAGCACATACCCACGCGCCGCCTCATTTGGCTCTAAATCCTTGAAAAAGCCCACTATATCGCCACCCTGCCATTGCGGGAAAATGAGTTTAAGGGTTTGATTTGGCATTGTTTGCTCCTTTGATACTTCTTTGGCATTTTGGCTTGAATCACAGCCGTTTATGAGCGCGCACAAGCCAAGCGCAGCAATAAGACAAGCAAAAAATCTTAACATTTTCATTTTTGCACTCCTTTTGTTTTGGCGGAATTGTAGCGCAAATATTTAAAGAGTGAAATTAAGATATAATACTCGCCAAAAGGGGATACAAAGAGAGAGCAGAGAGAGCAAAATAGAGAGGGGACAAAAGAGGGGATAAGGAGTTTGCGTGCGACAAACAACACAAATCGGGGAAAGCACACAACAAGTCAGCTTCACAAAATCTAACAATGCCACAAAACGCACTTTTGCCAAAATCGCTTTTTTGGATTTGGAAGTAAGCGTGCAAACGCGCAAAATCCAAAATATCGGTGTGTTGCTAGATGAGTTTGAATGCGAGCAGGTGCATTTGCAAAACCTAAAAGAGCTTTTTACTTCCCAAAAGCCAGATTTTATATGCGGGCATAATTTTATCGAGTTTGATAAGCCACACCTTAGTAACTCCTCTTTTAATGTATTTGTGCAAACCGTGCCAATCATTGACACGCTCTATCTTTCACTTTTGCTTTTCCCTGATAAAGCCACGCATAGGCTTGAGAAGCCCTACAAGCACGACATTCATAGAGAAAGCCCCGCAAACTCGCCATTGCAGGATTGCAAAAACACCAAAAATCTTTTTATCTACCTCAATGAATGCTTTGAAAATCTCCCGCAAAATCTGCAAGATATTTTTACACTTTTGCTTAAAGGTAATGCACATTTTAGTGGCTATTTTTCTTATAGGGCTTTGCTTGGTGCAAAGGTGCAAAATCAAAGCCTATCAACTCTCATTAAAGAGGAATTTGGCTTAGAGGATTTTGCGCGATTTTTAGGGAGTGAGGAGAGGAGGCTAGATTTTGCTTTCGCGCTATCTTTTATCAATATGCTTAAAATCAAAGAAGCGAGGTATTTTTCTCCCTACATTTTGGCTAGACATTGGGGTTGTGTAGAGATTGTAAAATCCATTAGAAGCACGGAGCATATAGAGCTTGAAGCATTTGGTAAAGATGAGTTTGGCATAGAGGGCTTTAGGAGATTTAAGCGAGCACAAAGCCAAAGTTTGCTTGAAGTATTCGCTAAAGATTCCAAAGAAATCTCTCAAAAAGACATTATACAAAGTGCGCTAGATGGGGAATCGTTTTTAGCTATTTTGCCAACAGGTGGTGGCAAAACACTTACTTTCCAGCTCCCAGCCCTCATCAAAGCCAAGCAGTGCAAATCCCTAACCGTAGTCATCTCTCCACTCCAAGCCCTAATGCAAAACCACATACAAAGTTTTAAGGCAAAAAATCAAAACTTCTGCATAGAAGCTATAAGTGGCTTTCTAAATCCTATTGAGCGATTTGGCGTGTTTGATAAGCTCACTAATGGCGAGGTGGATATACTCTATCTCGCCCCAGAAGCCCTGCGCTCACAATCTATATTCAAAGCCTTGCAAAAACGGCATATCGAGCGGTTTGTCATCGATGAAGCGCACTGCTTTTCTATGTGGGGGCACAATTTTAGGCAGGATTATCACTTCATCGCCCAAAGCATAAAGGACTTAGAGTCTAGCCCACACCAAGATAAAATCGCTATTTCGTGCTTTAGCGCGACTGCAAAGCCTGAAGTGATTGAGGATATTAAGCAGTATTTTAGGCAAAATTTAGACATAGACTTAAAAACTTTCATCGCTTCAAGTGAGCGCAAAAGCCTAAGCTATGAAGTCTTGCAGGTAGAAAACGAGGAGCAAAAGAAAGAAAGGCTTTGGCAGATTTTGCTCCAAAGAGAGCAAGAAAAGCCGCTAGAAATGAAAAACCCCACAATCATTTATATCCCCCAAAACGCAGGGCTTTGCAAAAGATTGTGCGAGTGGCTTAACCAAGAGGTAGAAAAATTTCGGCTTGATTTAGTTATCGAGCCTTTTTATGCAAGGCTTGATGATGATGTGAGCGAGGGCAAAAAGCAAGGACGCAAAAAAGCGCAAATCCTGCAAGATTTTATGGATAATGAAGTGGATATTATCATCGCTACAACCGCCTTTGGTATGGGGATAGATAAGCCAGATATTACGACAATTATCCACTATGAGCTAAGCGATAGCTTAGAGTCCTACATTCAAGAATCAGGAAGAGGTGCAAGAGATGAGGAGCGATACAAGGCTAAGTGCTTCATACTCTATGACAAAAAAGACATAGACAAAAATTTCTACAAACTGCGTCAAAGCAACCTTGACTTTGGCGAGATAAAAAGCCTAGTGCGCGTGCTAAAAAATGAGTATAAAGAGCGAAAGAGAAATCCTCTCACCGTGTCTCTAAAAACTTTGCACAAAAGACTTGGCAAATATGAGGAGGAGTTTGACTCTGCGCGTATAAAAACTTCGCTTTTAGAGATTGAAAAAGCGGGCATTATCAAAAGAGCGCGGGTAAAAACCCAAATCTATGCCACTTCATTTAGGCTAAAAGTAGGCAAAGACAAAATGGGTGCGGTGCATAAAATCCTAGACCCACAAAAGCAAGCTCTGCTAGCAAAAAGCAAGGAGAAGCGAAGTTTTGATGACGCACTGTTTTTGGAGCTTTATGATGCGATGATTTTAATCGTGCAAAATATCATTCAACGAAGCAGGGAAAATAGCGCAATAAGCCTTGATGAGCTTGATGAAATCGTAGGTAGCATAGGCGAAACCCAAATGGTGCAGGCGTTAAAGATTTTGGAGAAAAACGCGCTTTTGGGGAAAGAAAATGATATTTTGCTTTTTATTGATTCCCAAAAAGCACGGGAGAAAACAAAAGAGTTTTTTGACTTTGAGAGAGGATTTTTTGAAGCCATAAAAGAGTATATCAAAAGAGGGCAGGCGATTGATTTACGGGAATTTAACAATGAAGCACTTAAAAATCTAGCCGCCTCTAGTGTGAGCCAAAATCCGCTTTATGTGCTACGATTTATCATAAAATCTTGGGGCTATCTTTTGAAACTCGCTCAAGTGCCTTTCAAGTGCTATTTTAAAAACGAGCAGTGCTTTTTTGCCCTCACTAGCGAGGTGGATAAACTTGATAGGGCGATTAGCTCACGGCAGGGAATCGCGCGTTTTGTCATCGACACAATCGCGCAAAAACTCGCCCAAGAGCACAAAGACACAAAGCCAAAAGAAATCTATGTAGCAAGCGCAAAAATCTATGACTCCCTCCAAGAAAAAGGGCTAAAATCCTCGCTAAGCGGATTTCACTCCACTCTTAATATGATGAGCGCGGTGCTTGATAGGGATTTTGACATACGCGCAGGACGGCTTATCTATCATCAAAAAGAGTGCATAGAGTGCGATTCTGAAAAAATGAATGAAAAAGTGCCATATAGAAAGGAGCATTACAATGCGAGTTTCAAAATCTTTATGGAGCAAAAAATCGCCAATATCCACATTTTGCAAGCGTTTTTAGATAGCTTTGTGCGTAATGGCGAAAATAGTGCGAAAGCCTTTATGAGAGATTATTTTAGCCTTTCAAAAAGGGATTTTATAAGAGCACATAAAATCGATGAGAAATTTATCAAATCGCCCATTAGCAAGGAGCTACTCAATGCAATCATTTTGGATTTAAACGATTCGCAAAGAAAAATCCTTGAGGACACTTCTAGCGCGATAATGATATTTGCAGGACCGGGCAGTGGCAAAACAAAAACCCTCGTGCATAAAATGGCGCACCTACTCACAAAGGAGGATAAAAAGAGTGAAAATTTCCTAATGCTTGCACATTCTCGAATCGCTGTGCTTGAATTTAGGGCGAGGCTTTATAGCTTGCTAGGCGAGCAGGCGTTAAGCGTAAAAATCCTTACTTTTCATTCTTTTGCCCTAAGTCTGCTAGGCGAGCGGGTAGAAAACGATGAGGAGCTAGATAATAAAATCACGCAAGCCACGCGGGGACTAAGAGAAGCTACAATAAGCCTGCCCTACATAGAAATGCTCGTGCTTGATGAATACCAAGATGTCAATGCAGAGAGCTATGAATTTATCAAAGCGATTTATGCAAAAATGCGCGGGGAGAAGCAAATCATCGCTGTGGGCGATGATGACCAGCTTATCGGCGAATTTTTGGGCGCGGATAAAAGGTTTATCAAGCATTTTAAGCAAGACTTTGGCACACAAGATGAGGATAGCGAAAACTATGAGAGTGGCGAAAATATCGGCGGCGGTGGGAATGCTAGCGATGATGAGGGCGAAAGTGGTGGCAATGAGAGCGAGCAAGAGAGCAAAAGATTTTCTACCCACACGCTTAGTGTGAATTACCGCAGTGGTGGCAAAATCCTTGATTTTATCAATGCCTTTAGAAAAGCCTTTTTGCCCGATAGCCTAAAGCGTGAAAACCTAATCCCAAGTGATAAAAACAAGCATAGCGGGTTTGTCTCCCTCACGCTTTATATGCACAATCTCTCACTCCAAGAAATCGCTAAGCAAATACGCCAAATCCAAGCAAGCAGTGCGCCAAGCGATGAAAGTGCGCCAAGTATCGCGCTGCTTTTGCGAAGCAATGATGAGGTGTTGCGTGCGCTATACGCGCTTGCAAAAGCGGGCATAAACGCGGGCTACATACTTGATAAAGAGGGCTTTGAAGTGGGGGATTTGGTGGAGATTTGGGAGTTTTTGGAGTGCTTAAAAAGTGGGCTAGACACACGCCAAGCATATAAGAAAATCTGTGAGGTGTATCAAAACTCTCAGAATCTAGAATTATTTAAGCGGGCTTTGAAGCTCTTTGCAAGGGAGTATAGGGAGGATTTGGACTATGCAAAGAGTGCGGATAAAAATCTTGGGGCTAGCGTGGTGGTGAGTGATTTTGAGAAATTTTTAGCCGAGCTAAAGTTTGAGGAGATTGAGGAGGCAAAGGGCAAAGTCATCATAAGCACGATGCACAAGGCTAAGGGCAAGGAGTTTGACATTGTCTTTGTGGGGGTTAGGAAAGATTTTAGGTTTAGCGAGATTGTGGAGAGGCGGCTTTTGTATGTGGCATTTAGCCGAGCCAAGCAAAAACTCTTTATCCACACTCAAAGAGATGATTTGGAGTGCTTAGCGGGGCACTTTGGCGAGCGTAAGACTTGCTGGACAAAAGAAGCTATCCCGCAAAAGATACGGTATGAAATGGGGCTAAAGGATATTTTTCTTAGCTATGAAGTGGCACAAAATAATCTTAAAGATTTGCGCATAATGGCGGGGGAAATGTGTGAAGTGCGTGATAGAGAGGATATAGAGCTACTCTATAAGGGCAAAGGTGTAGAGGGTAAATGCACGGAGGATAAATATGTAGAGGGCAAATGCGTGCAAAAATGTGTGGGTAGGCTTTCAAAAAAGCTAGCGCAAACACTGCGTGATAAAATCGCGCAAGGCTATGAGCTAGAAAAACAGGCGAGGGTAAAATATGTCGTAAAATGGCGCGACAAGCAAAAAGGTAAAATGACTACACAAGTGCTTTGTGAGGTGGTTTTGCACAAGGGCTAGGAAAGAACCTTGCGCAGGAAATCTGCAATCCTGCAGAACAATCCCACACACAAAAATCCACCCACAAAATCTAGCGCAAAAAAAACCTCACGCACGATTTTCGCATAAAAACTTTGTGCCAAAATCCCACACAAATATCTATATGAAATCTACACCAACGCAAGTGAAATCTGCGGTATATATGTTACTAGCACCAATCCCACTAGCATTACCATTAGCCACGGAAGCACAGAGATAACGACATCTTTTAGGCTAAGCCCTGTGAGAGAGCTAGCCACAAAGAGATTTAGCCCCACAGGTGGTGTTATCATACCTAGCTCCATATTTACCACCATTATTATCCCAAAGTGTATCGGGTCTATGCCAAGTGATACAGCGATAGGCAATAGCAGAGGTGTCATTATCATCACTACCGAGCTAGGCTCCATAAACTGCCCCATAACAAAAAGCAATACATTTACCACGATTAAAAACATCCACCAAGTCATCTGCTTTTGGATAAGAAACTCCGCTATGCTGTGAGGTATGCGCTCGCTTGTGAGGAAATGTGCAAACACCACTGCACAGCCGATGATGAGAAATATCATCGCTGTGGTTATCGCCGCATCTAAGCACACTGCATATAAGTCTTTTAGTTTTAAGTCTTTATAGACAAATACCGAGATGATAAAGGCATACACCACAGCGATACCTGCGGCTTCTGTGGCGGTAAATACTCCTCCATAGATTCCACCTATCACCACCGCGATGATAAGCAGTGCCCAAAACGCACGCAAAAACTGCTTTAGCCTTACTTTGAAAGATTCTCTTTTGCCTGCTTTGTATCCTAGCCTTTTTGCCCCAAAGTAAGCATATATCATCATCATAGCACCTATCATTAGCCCTGGGATAATCCCCGCTTTAAACAACGCTTCGATAGAAACTACGATTTCTCTGCCTTGTAAATCGCTTAGCCCGCTTGCCGTTACTCCATAGACTATCATCACTACGCTTGGGGGAATCAAAATCCCTAGACTTCCTGCTGTGGTTATCGCACCTACGGCGTATGACTTTGGGTATCCCGCTTCTCTTATGGCGATAAACATAACCGAGCCGATAGCCACCACCGTAGCAGGCGAGCTACCACTTACCGCAGCAAATATGATACAAGCTAGAATCGCGCTCATAGGTAGCCCACCGGGCAGATGTCCTACAAGCGATTTGGCAAAATCCACTATGCGATTTGCAGCACTTCCTTTGCTTAGTAGTGAGCCTGCTAGGATAAACATAGGAATCGCCATAAGCGTGGGCTTAAACGCGGAGATAAAAATATCTGGGATTCCGCTAATGTCGTGGCTAGTAAAAAGTAGCATACACACAAGCGAACTAATCCCAAGCGAAACTGCCACAGGCACGCCAACTAGAAGCAATGCAAATAACAATATAAATAGCACAATGATACTCATCTAAACTCTCCTTACAAACAAGCTAAACAAACTTTTGATTTTTGCTTTGTGTGGATTTTGATTTTGTGTGGCTTAGAATCTCTTAAAAATAAATTCTCTTGCAAGAGAATTTATTTTTAACTTGCCAAAGCAAATCATACTTTTTCAAAGCATTTTCCTCAAACTCGCACACTATTCTTTCACAGCCACATCGTGCATTATCTCATCTTGGGTGCGCTTGACTACTTTAGATGATTCCATCCACGATACTTCATAGATTTTCTCTATCACGCGATAAGTCGCACCCAAAAACGACAATGGCAAGCACACTAGGAAAATCCACAAAGGCACATTGTGAAACGCTTCGCTATATCTCACCAAATCCATATACAGCTCCACTGTCAAAAATCCAGCATACGCCATAAATGCCAAAAACACCGCACTTAAAATGTGAGAGAAAATCACGCAAGCCTTTGCAAGCGCAGGTGGGAATCTCTCCACAAGCACCATAACGCTAATATGCACTCCTTTGCGAAATCCATACGCCGCACCAAAAAGCGCACTCCATATAAAGCAATAGCTTGATAGCTCCTCACCCCAAGTGAGTGAGTGCACTTCGGGGTAGATACTTGCGATGAAGCGCGTAGTGACATTTAGCGCGACTATGACTACGCCTACTGCTAGTCCAAACACAGCGATATTTTTGTTTATACCAGCGATGATGACATCAAGGATAGAGAAGATTTTATTTACGCTAGGGCTTAGATGAGCCCATTTGAAAGGCTTTTGCAAGTATAAAAGCAGAGTTTTCATTATGATTCCTTATCTAGTCTTTTTAAGTGCGTTTTGGCTTTTTTAAGTTTTATGCTTTTTGATTTTTTGCACTACTTTTTTTGCTTCACTTGAATTTCGCTTAAAAAGGACTAGCAGATTTTGGCTTATTTTGCACTATTTGTGTATCTACAATGCAAGCCATACTCTGCATTATAACATTTTATGGTGTTTTTAAAACTTTTTAGAGAGTTTTTATAAAATCTAGCAAAACTAGCTAATTTGAGACAGCATAAGAAATAAACAAAAAGGATAAAAACAAAAATAAATCTAATACGATAAAAAACCAAAATACCAAAAAACACTATGAATCCAAAATTTGCGCTCATTTAAGCGTTTTCATATTTTTAGTGTTTTATAATGTGTTTTTTAATTACTTTATTACCGAATTTTGCATATAAATATTTAAGGAAACAAGAATGTGGCTTAATCGACAAATAGGACAAAACTTTCGAGAAGAATACGCGATAAAAGATAAGATTTTGGATGTGAGAAGTGAGCATATTTTGGAGCTTTTTCGCACGGACGCACTAGGGCAAATCGCACTTTTTGATGAAAGCGAAGTGCTTGTAGAGAAGTTTTTGCACATAGAGAGTGAGCTAGTGGCACATATCGGTGCGTGCTGTCTTCAAGAGAGATTACAAACCCCACCAAACCCACTCCCCACAGATAAAGCAAACACACAATCTAGTAACCAAACTATCATAAACAACGCTTTGATACCACACAATGCCTTGATAGTAGGGGGGTTTAATCTAGAGATTGCATATCAGCTTTTTAAGCACGATATGCACACATTTTTTGTCCAAAGCGATAGCAAAGTGCTTGATTCTCTTATCAGCTTTTTGCCACATTTCAAAGAAGTGAGAGAAAATCCGCTTTTTACACATTGCGCGAAAATGATTGATTTGCCTATCCAAAAATACTCCCTAATCATTCATAACCGCACACCAAATCCACACGAAATAGACGCTTTAGCGAGGCTTATGCAAGAAGAAAGTGTATTTATCGCTCCACTGCCTCACCCGCTTTTTGATGAAGCAGAGTTTGAGATTTCACTAAAAGATTTTGGCAAATTTTTTAGCATTGTTATGCCATTTTTCACGCCCATTTTTAGCCACAAAGCATTTGTTTTTGCTTCCAAGCGCATTCACCCACTAGCTGATTTTTGGCTACAAAAATGCGATATGATAGAAAATCTAGCCTATTATAATGCCGACATACACGAAGCTGCATTTGCACTAAGCACAAATCTAGCAAGCAAAAATCTAATCAAAAGCTAGCATACAAATCCTAAAAAACTAAAGAATAAAAATGCCAAAGATTGATGATTCTAGCAGCAAAGATGAGATTGTCTATGATTCGTTGTTTTTGGATTCGCCGTTTTTGCCACACGCTATTGTGCTTACAGGTGGAATAGCAAGCGGGAAATCCACCTGCATAAAGATTCTACAAGAGTGGGGGTTTAGCGTGGTGTGTGCTGATAGCATCGCTCATCAAGTGCTAGAAGAAAACGCAGATAAACTTGTAGAAATATTTGGAGAAAAGATTTTGCTAGATTTTGTTTTTGATATGAAATCTAAAAATCCGCAAAAATCACAGCCCAAAATCAATCGAAAAGAGCTAGGCAAAATCATCTTTGCAGATGATAAAAAACGCAAACTCTTAGAATCCATAACCCACCCACAAATCCACGCCCAAATCTATGCCAAAGCCCAAGAGCTAGAAAAAACTTTGTCGCAAAAATCACAAAATAACGAGCAAAAAAAATACTATTTTTTAGACATACCGCTGTTTTTTGAGGGCGGTGGAAAAGCGCGATATAACGCACGATTTTCCTTAAGCATCATCACAACCAAAGCCTTGCAGTTGGAGCGGATTTTGCGCAGGGATTTGCTTAGTCTAGAGCAAGCACAGCAGAGGATAAACTCTCAAATGCCAAGTGTAGAAAAAATGCAAAAAAGTGATTTTGTGTTGTTTAACAACACGACTTTAGAGGAGCTAGAATCTAGCCTAAAAGACTTCATAGAAATGCTTGAGTTGTGCGAGAAAAGATAAAAAGCAAGTGTGATATAAAATACGCACCAAATATTTTTCTACCTGCTTTATCTGTTATTTACCTAATGTGTGATTTTACCTTGTATTTACGAGTTTATTTTTGGAAATCGCTGTGAAAAAAATCTATATTGAGCTTAGTGATATTTGTCATCTCTCTTGTAGCTTTTGCCCCACTCCTAAAGGAAAAAGAGGGATTATGAGTGTGGAGGATTTTGGGCATTGTTTGGAAGAGGCTTTGAGATTTAGCAGGCGCATTGCTTTGCATATTTTGGGCGACCCTTGTGCGTTGCCAAATCTAAATTTATACCTAGAAGCAGCACGCAACAAATCAAAATCCCCACAAATTGAGCTAGTTACTTCAGGTGCATTTTTTGCCAAACATAGCTTAGATATGCTTTTATCCCCACCTATATATCAGCTCTCTATTTCGCTAGAAGCAGGCGTGGATAATTTCGCTCACTCTAGCGATAAACGATTTAGCGTGTATCTTGATTCTCTCACAAAAGTTTTTCACACACATATAGCAAATCCACGCGTTTTTTTAAACCTTAGAATCCAAGATAAGCGCACATTGCAAGATAGAGATATGTTGCAAATCATTACAAGATTTTTAGCTCCATTTGTGGACTTTGGATTTTGGGATAGAAGTGCTACAAAAAATGGCATAAATAGCGAAAACGCAAAAAAGCTATTTATAGAGGGCAAGATAGAGGAGCTACTTGATACAAAAGGTAGAATCCGCTTGTGGAAAAATGCTCTTTTGGTGGTAAAAAATAGCTTTGTTTGGGCTGGATTTGCACCTAAAAATGAACGAAAAAATCACAAATGCTATGCTTTGCGCGAACAAGTGGGAATCCTAAGCAATGGCGCAGTAGTCCCCTGCTGTATGGACGCACAAGGAGAGATAAATCTAGGCAATATTTTTACCACGCCACTAAAGCAGAGTTTATCAAGCAAGCGAGCGCAAAATATCATCGCAGGATTTGAGATAGGAGAGGCGCGTGAAAATCTTTGCAAAACCTGTGGATTTTGGGAGTGAGGTTTGGAAGTTTTTGGTGGGGATTTGAGATAGTTTTTGAAATAGAAAAAGTAAAACTTAAGCCGTAAAACAAAGATACAAAAAAAGAAAAAGTGTCGTAAGCAAAATACAAAAAAAGCTAAGGAAAAGCATCACAAGCAACACAAAGCTGACAATCTTGCGTTTGCGTTGCTTGAAACACTGCTCTATCTCTACTCTGCTTAATTTTGCTTTACTTCAATCTTATCTTTGATTTTTTCAAATAGCTTTGCACCGATACCTTTTATGTTTTTTAGTTCTTCGATTTTCTTAAAAGGTGTTTTTGTTCGGTATTTGATGATTTCATCAGCTTTTTTATCACCGATTCCTTGCAAAGTCATTAGCTCTTTTTTCGTGGCAGTATTGAGGTTTATAGCAGCTAAAGCAAAGTTTGCAAATACAAAAAGAGGGAGTAAAAATGCAACTAGAAGTTTTTTCATTGAAATGTCCTTTATTGAAGTTTTATAAGTTTTTTATGTCGGCAGAATCTGTCAAAGTAGAACAAGCAAAATCAAAGAAATTTCATCGCCACTTCATCAAGGCAGGGCTAAAAATAAATACTTCTTATTAAGTGTCTAGATGCTAAATTCAAGCACAACAAAAAAGCGCGATTCTAACTACACTACACTTAATGTGCGCTTAAAATATTGGGTATTTTATAAATTTTGTTCATTTTTGTTGTTATTTTGCAGGACTTTAGTTATCTTTTGCGGTAATTCACACAATAAAACGAAAGCCCGGTTTAATTTTGAATGGTGTAAGAATAGTTATACTAGTCCGAACTTATATTAGTAGCTCTACAAAACTAGAATCTAACGCGATTTCATCATTTACGCTTTTTACGCGCGGGCAAAAGCTAGCCCAAATTTCAATAATCCCATCGCTTTTGTTTGGGCTTAGGGCGTATTCTTTTGGGCTTATGGGGTAGAGTGTGAGGGGGGATTGTGGTGCTTGGATTATTTGAGAGTGTGGCTTTATGGGCAGTGGTGCGCCATTATATGTGGCTTTGATAATAGCACAGGGCGTTTGATTTAGTCGCAGTGTTTGCTTACCTTTACTTAGGACTTGTGCGGCTTGGCTTATGTTGATTTTTAGGGATTTTACGATTGTGTGTGCGGTGTCGTTTAGCGCGTCTATGATTTCTTCATCGCTAAATCGCACGCCATCTTTTGCTAGATAGTTTGTATCGCGCAGGCGACTTCTCACGCGCAGTATAATGTCATTTGTAAGTATATTTTGCATTTGGTTTTCTCGTTTTTGTTTGTTTTCTCTTTTTTGGTGCAGTGGGTAGAATCGCACTACCTAAATCTAGCTTATGAGGCTAGCTCGCTTACTTAAGCACACTGCATAAAGTAGGCTTATCGCGTTGGCTAAACGATAAGCCTTATGCAAGGAGAGGAAAAAGAATCGCGTTGAGGCTAGAGGTGGCTTCAAAGATGAGTTTATGTTTGCGTGCTTCTTAGGAGTTGTGAAATGTGCGGGGTTTTTCACAAGGAGTTAGCATTTTATCCAAAAGGAGTGCCACTCCCTAGCCTCGCGTGAAATTCTGCCCTAAAGTCGTGGGCATAAAAAAGTGGCTAGAATTTTTTGTGCGTGTTTTTTTTGCGTGTGGATTTTGGGGAGTAAAAAAGGAGTTTTTATAAGTTTTGCAAATTTTTATACACTTCGCTTCTATGCGCTATGCGTAAAGTTTCTACTATAAGTTTGTCATCATCTATTTTTGCTAAAATACGGTAGTCGCTAGCGTGATACCTCCATAAATCACTGCCTACTAAGGCTTTGCTGATTTCTCGTGGATTGTCATTTACCGTGGCTTGCTTTAGCACATTTGCGATTTGGATAAAACTTTATGGGTTTGATTTTTTGGATTTGTTTGTATGCTTTGTGGCTAAAGATTACTTCATAGCTCATCTAAGCTATCCTCTGGGAAGTGCGCGTTTTTTTTGCTCGATTTGCTTTTTTCTTGCGCAGTTAGTGACTTGTCCCATTGTTTGTCAAAGACTTATTTTGCAGGTGCGCCTTTCTCTCCACTCTCCAAATACTCATTATAGGCTTGTTCGCCTTTTTGCGCATCTTCTAAATCCTCTAAATATTGCAAAATCATCTCTTTTAGCAAGTTTCCCTGCGAGATATTACGCTCTTTTGCTATGAGTGAGAGCATTTCCTCTGCTTGACTAGGCAAGTCCAAAACCACTCTCATTTTGCTATTCCTTTTGGTTAGATTTGTGTATTGTAGCATAGTTATTTTGATTCTATGATTTGGATTTCATTTGAATCGGGTTCGTAGAGTTGATAAACTAAAATCATCAATTTGGGATTCTAGCTCGGTTGTGTCATATTGAGCTACAGGCGAAATAATTCTATTGTAGTTGCTTGTGTTATTTTTGGATTCTATGCTTTTGTCATTCTTAAGTGAGGTAGTAAGGGGGGGGGGGAATCTGTGGCTTGTTTTTTGGATACTTCGGCTAAAGCCTTAGTATGACAAGATAAAGTGTTGGTATGACAAAATGTGAAATAGGTTTTGATTTGTGGAGGATTTTAGGGCTTTCAAGTGTTTTTGAAGTATTTTAGAAAGAATATTTGAAGTTTGCTTGGATTTTTAAGATTTAAAATCAGCCATATAAATTATCGTTTTGCGAAGTAATCATTAGGGGGATTCTCTATATTTCTCGAAAATATAGAGAATCTAAAAACATTCAGCACGAAAGCTAATCAATTTTACCCAAAACGATGATTTTTGTATCCCCACATTTTTACTAATCATCGTTCAAATAGATAAGCATTTATAGCATTTTTTTACAAGCTATTGCATTTTGCTAAAAGCTATAAGTATAGCGCAAAGACACAGTGTAGTATGTGCGCGTTTCTTTCCATTCTATACCATTATTTGCATTAGTGTAATCAACCCCTTTTGAGCTGATAAATGGCACTTTAGCCACTAGCTCAACACCGTGTTTTTCAGCCAAATTTGCCCTTAAGCCCACATTTAGTGCTACATTGATTTTTGTAGGTTCTTTGGTTTCTCTTAGACTATTATCAATACGCACTCCATCATCAAGCAAATATGTATTGCCACCAAGTCCAATCCCTAAAAATCCGCCAAAATCAAAGCTACCAAAGTCTTCAATTTCTTTGTTTACAAGATTAGCTAGAAAATCTACATTCACTCCATAATTTAGCACATTATAAAAAGAAACCCTCGTATTGTCATTAAGAGAAGTCAAGCTATGTGTGTAGTTTATGTTAGCATAGTATCTCAATCCTAGTTGAGGAGTAAAAAATTGCTTATATCCTAATATAAGTCCATAGTTTCCACCAATGCCAAAACTACCATAGTTTCGAGGGCTATAATAGTTTCTCCCTATTTGTCCTGCTAGTTTTTGCTCTAGGTGAAATATACTTACCCCCGCTTCTAGCCCCACAAAAGCACCGCTTTTTTCGGCATTTGCCACACTTATAGTAGCTAGCACACTAGCTATTGCTAGATATTTTGATACACTCTTTTGCATTCCTGCTCCTTCAAGGTTGATTTTGGCAAAGCTAGCTTGCAAAGCAAAAACACCGCGCAAAATACATTAAACACAACGCATAAACGCAGTGCTTATCTTTTGTGAAACCTGCAAATTATCAAATCTAACAAAACGAATTTCACAAAACGAATTTTGCAAAACTACTTTGCCAAGCGGTATTTTACCCCCCCCCCTTATTAAGATTTACTTAAAAGTAGAAAATTTTTTGATTTTTTTTAAAAAATATTTTTTTTCTAATCCCAAAATTTTGTCAAAATTTTTAGCCATACATAGCGACACGGCGACACAGCTTGATAA
>NZ_NXLN01000017.1:0-54325 GCF_003364135.1 Helicobacter sp. MIT 01-3238 | reverse complement strand
CGTAAAAACCTAATTGCCCCCACCAATTGCCCTACTACGCAAAATTGCCCAGACGCACAAAATCTAAATTTTGCACAAACCTCTGCCAAGACTTACCCACACCACCCCTCAAATCTCATCACAAACGAGGGTAACAACACCCTTATAAACCGCCTAGATTCGCTCATACACTCATATAGTAGCAACGACACAAATAACGCCATAAAGATTGACTTATGCGTGATTAGCGGATTTTACAATGCCAAAGCACTCCAACGCCTTTTCTGCCTAAAAGACAAGCTAAACGCCATTTGCATTATTTTGGGCAAAAGTGAGCAAACCACACAAGCCACACAAAACGCACAAACTAGCACAAGCGACATTGCCTTTTATTTAGATGAAAATATCTTAGATATTGATGCCCAGCTAGATGAGATTAGCGCGAGTAAAATCGCTTATAATTTTATCAAAAACCACTCTATATCATTCTACACTCCCACCGACCACACGCTTATCCACTCAAAAATGTATTTTTTGCACGATAGCACAAACCCCAAAATCGAGCAAAATGTCATAATCGGTAGCTCAAATCTCACTGCAAGTGGCTTAGGGCTTTATGGAGATAGCTCAGATAAAGAGCTAAACCTGCTTTGTGATTCCAAAGAGACAACAAAAGAGTGCAAAATCTACTTTGATGCCCTTTTATCCCAATGCAAAGACTCCACAAATGAGGTGCTAGAGTCCTTGCAAACGAGCTATTTTTATCACAGCCCAAAGGACATACTTGATAAAATCGCACCCTATTTCACAAGCCAAACCCAAGACTTATCCACAAACGAAGAGCGCGATTTGGAGCGCGGGGCAAAGGCTTACGCGCTCTATCCTTTCCAGCTAGTAGCCACACGCGAAATCTACAAACGGCTAAAAACTTACGGCATAGCTTTACTAGCAGACCCTGTGGGCAGTGGCAAGACGCTAAGCGCACTATCCCTAGCCACGCTATATAAGCGCATAGCTATCATTTCTCCAGCCAAGCTAAAAGCGCAATGGCACAGCTACAAGCACGATTCACAAAATCCTTTTATCCTAAGCCAAAATATCGAGTTTTATACTTATGATGAAGCGATAAACAAAAATGAGCGAATCTCGTTTCTAAAGTCCGCAGATTTAGTCATCATCGATGAATCCCACACCTTTCGCAATGATAATCCCACCTATCGCAAACTAAAAGGAAAAATTTCACACGATTCACACCTCCTCCTGCTCTCTGCCACGCCTATAAACAACAGCTACTTAGACTTAGCCCATCAGCTTAGCCTAAAGGGTGAGCGCATTACCATAAATGGTATGCCACTAAATCCCATAGCTATCTGCAAACGCGCCAATGAAATCACCAAAAAAGTTAAAGAAGAGCCACAGCAAGATGCCCTAGATTCTTACGATGAGATTATCTTGCCACCAGATTATTACAAGCTATGCAACCTTATCTTTTCGCGCTCTGCAAAGGAAATAGAGCAGTATCTAAAATCTTTAGGCAAATCCCTACCCAAAAAAGCCATCAATGTAGAAAAACTCTCATCAATCCCGCCACACATAGACTTTAGCATAGATTCACTACTAGAGATTTTGGGTGTAAATGATTCGCAAAACAGCCTATCATTTTGCATTTATGACCCCTATGATGAGAAATATTTGCCAAGTGATATTATCGATGAACTACAAAGCGACAAACTCGCTAATTTGGGCGGATACTCCACACCGCGCGGATTTTTATGTATGTCGCTTATCAAAGCATTAGAATCAAGTGTCGATGCCTTTAGTAGCATTTTGGATAAAATCATCGCATATCATAAAAGTTTCCTAGATTTAAGCGATTCCACGCATTCCACCTCTTGTGCGTCCTCTTCGCCCTCTTTTTCCATATCTTTTGCAGAGTGGGATTTGGCGTGGGCAGATTCCTCTATTGAAGCTTTAGATGAGCCTAGCGCATTCCCACAGCGACTACAAAGCATTATAGATTCGCGCCATATAAGCGCATTAAGCCAAGAATTTTACAATGACGCACAAAGCGATTTAGCAAAGCTAAAAAGCATAAAATCCAAGCTACACTCTTATAATTCCGCGATAGATTTTGCCAAAAGTGCGAAATTCCAAGCCCTAAAACGCATCATAGATTCCGCTTCTATTAAGCACGAAAAGCTCATTATTTTTACAGAGAGTATCGTTACTGCAAACGCACTTACCACCGCACTAAAGGCTTCATTTAGCGACATTATCACAGAATCCATCACGGGCAACACAAGTCCAAGTGAGTTTAGCAACCACAAAAAGCGATTTTCGCCAAAATCACTGCACCACACGCTACAAGAAAATGAGCGCGAAATCGACATTTTAGTCGCCACAGATTGCTTAAGCGAGGGACAAAACCTGCAAGATTGCGCGAACTTGCTAAATTGGGACATTGCTTTTAATCCCATTCGCGCCATTCAGCGAATCGGACGGATTTGGCGCATAGGCTCAACGCACAAGATAAATCATATCACGCACTTTTTCCCCGATATGGACATAGATTCTTATATCGATTTGGAGTCAAAGCTGCGCTACAAGCTAGAGGCGGCAAACTCTGCTACCGCGCTAGAAAATCCATTCTCACAAGAGCAAGAGCAACGCTACCAAACGCACAAAGACTTACGCACAAAGCAACTAAAAGCAATGGAGAGCGAGTTTGTCGCGCTAGAGCAAGAATCAAGCTCTTTTATCGACCTAGCAAATCTTTTTAGCGACTTTGTCAAATCCAAAAAATCCCACCTAAAAGATGGCATATTTTCTATCGCGCTTGATAATGCAGGGCAAAACCTACTCTTTGCCTTACTGCAAGATACTTCTATGCTACGACATTCTAACCAAATCGATTTGCTCTATCCCTGCCTTTATGATATTTCTAGCCAGACACTACTGCCTAGTATTTTGCCAAGTGATAAGCAAAGCAATCTCTCTCAAATCCTTACTTACACCAGCACCACAAAGCCACAAGAGGCGTTTTCACAGCTAGAGCGTATCACAAATGACTACACCGACATAAGTGCGTTAAAAGGCATTTTTAAAAACATTATAGGACAGCTAAATGAACAGATTCAGCACTATCAATCCAGCATACAAAGCCAAAGCAAAAGCGATGGCGGACTTGTCTTTATCGAGGAGGAAAAGACATTTAGGCTTATTGCGTGGCTACTTATCAACCCAGATTTTACAACATTTGGAGGCACAAAATGACACAAGCACTAAACGCACTCTATCCACCAAACAAGCAGAGTTTCAAAGCATTTTTAGACAAATCCCTATCCTTGCAAAATCTAGGACTTGTCTCAAACGCACCTATCGCGAATCTTGATGAGTTTGACTTCAAAAATAGCATTATTTATGCCACAAACGCCGATAGAGAGCAATCCTTACAACCAAGTGAATCTACCGCACATAAAAACTTAGCTTTTAGTCTTGTGAATATAGATTCGCACAAAAAATCAGACCTTATAAAAGCCACTCGCGCCATAAATCACGCTATCCCTAGCTACAACATTATCTTTTTTCTTAGCCCCACGCATTTATCTATCGCCTTTGCCACGCGCCGATTTCACAAATCCCGCACGATTCACACCGACATTGTAGAAAAAATCACGCTCATTAAAGACATAGATTTAGCCAACCCAAGCCAAGCCCACACGCGCAATCTGCAATCTATCGCCAAAATCACACCAAAAGAAGTAGATAATTACTACGGCGAGATTTTAGAGGCACTAAGCATTTCCGCACTAAATAAGGAATTTTACAAAGCAGTCAAATCTGTTTTTGATTCTATCCTAGCTACAAGCCATATCCCATTGCAACCACAAGAGCAAAAAGAATTTGCCATAAAATTACTAGGGCGCATTTTATTTATTAGTTTTCTTAAAGAGTTGCACATTGTCCCAGAGGTGATTTTTAAAGCACACAAAGATTATTATCAAACCACACTAGCACCACTATTTTTTGAAGTGTTAAACACACCTATGGATAAGCGACAAGATTTTATACAATCAAATCCGCTTTTTGCAGACATTCCCTATCTAAATGGTGGATTATTTAGCCCAAGTGCGCTTGATTGTTATGATTCAAGCAATTCGGATTCGCATATAAAAATCCCAGATTCCATCTTTGAATCCATTTTTGATTTATTACAAAGATACCATTTTACTATTGATGAGCAAAGCCCATTTGAACAAGAAGTTGCCCTAGACCCCGAAATGCTAGGACAAATCTTTGAAAATCTCCTTGCCGAAATCGACCCTACTTTAGATGATAAAAGTAATGTCCGCAAAGCTACAGGCAGTTTTTATACGCCTAGAAATATCGTTAGCTTTATGTGTAAAAATGCGATTTTACAATCCCTAAAATCTAAGTTAGATTCATCACTACATAGCCACTTACAATCATTGATTTTTAGCCACGATAGCCAATCTTTATCCAAAGAGAATAAAGCCCAAATCCTAACTACGCTAAACTCCATTAAAATCTTAGATTTATTTTGTGGTTCAGGTGCATTCCCATTAGGCATTTTGCAAGAGATTATCGCCCTGCAAGAAGCCCTAGATTCCACAGATAGCCTATATAATCGCAAATTAGCCATTATCCAAAATCAAATCTATGGCGTAGATATTCAGCCTATCGCTACGGAAATATCGCGTTTGCGTTGTTTTCTATCACTTATCATTGAATCCAATATTGACAAATCAAAGCCAAATTGCGCTATCACACCATTGCCAAATTTAGAGTTTAAATTTATATCCGCAAATAGTTTTATTAAACACCAAGTTGATAAATCAAAGCTAGATGAGAGCTACCCAAAGCTAATCCAAAGCCTAAAAGACATTGCTAAGTCCTACTTTACCACCACAGATTCCAAGCGTAAATCAAAGCTCAAACAAGATTTTTACACCCAAAGAGATTCTATCGCTGATAGTAGGTGGTTATCTCCACAAGCTATATGCGATATTTGCGCCATAGACCCATTTGATGACACCAAAGTAGCGCAATTCTTTGATAGCGGATTTATGTTTGGGCTTGATTACTTTGATATTTGCATAGGCAATCCACCCTATATCTCTACCAAAGGCAAAGCGCACCAGCAAAACAAAGCTACCCTTTTAGCCCAAGATGGATTTTTTGATGACGCCTACAATCACGCCTTTTTCTCAGCGTATAATGCCATCTCTACAAACGGCATTATATCTCTTATCACGCCAAAAACCTTTTGGACTATCTCTACCAAAGCAAATTTACGCAAACTCATCTTAGAAAATACCTTGCATTTCATCTGCGATAGCGCGAATCCTTTCTATTCTGCTATGGTGGATACTTGTATCACGCAATTTGCCAAAAGCGATAGTAAATCAAATGCCAATAATACCATTAGATTCATAGACGCTACAAAGGATTTTGATAATCCACAAGTCCATAAAACTACGCAATCCCTCTATCAAAATGCAAATTCACAAGTGATTTTTAAGCCAAGCCAATATAATCTATCCCTTTATAAGCGATTTAACGAATCTACTAAAGCTCTTATGACGCAATGGTGGAGCAAGATAGACACTTCAGCAAAAATCTCTAAAAATCACAATATCATTCAGCACTATCGCGATTCGCTAAAAGAGGGCGATTTGACTTTGCTAGGGCTTATCACTGATGGCGGACAAGGACTAGCTACTGCAAACAATGGCAGATTCATAGCATTAAGACAAGGTAGCAAAGAAGCACAGCGCACAAAAGAGGCTAGAGCAGAGAAACTTTTTAGCGCAAAGCAAGTATGTAAAGATTTAGGATTAGATTTTGAAAATAAAAAAGAGGCTTTGTCCTTTTTAGATTCAAAGGCAGAGTGTGAGATTTGGGAGATTTTTGATAATGCAAAGGCAAAATTTGGGCGTGATATTTTCGGGCAGGGCTTTATCTACCGCATTATAGATGATGAGCGCATAGCAGATATAGCCACTCTAAGCGATGATGAGAAAATAAACGGCATAGATTCGCAAAAATGCTTTGTGCCTTATGACAAAGGCGACAAAGAAGGCAATCGCTGGTATCTCCCCACGCCTTATTATATAGCGTGGAGCAGGGAAAATGTGAAGTTTTTAAAGGATAATTCTGGCAAAAAAGGCGAGGGAATGCCTGTGGTGCGCAATCCACAATTTTATTTTAGAGAAGGATTTTGCTGGAGTGATATTTCAAGTGAAATTATTAAAAGTAGGTTAAATAACCAAAGTGCGTATGATGTAAAAAGTATGTCTTTGTTCTCACGAAGTGAGTTACTTAGCGGTAAGTTTTTTATTTGTTTAATAAATAGTTCATTTGTGGGTAAATATGTCAAAACTTTTATAAATAACACGGTCAGTTTTCAAATAAATGATGCAAGGCAAATCCCTATCATAATCCCAAGCAAAGAGCAATTAGCCGAGTTTGAAGCCATATTTGATACAGCCTATAAAGCACAAAAAGACAAATTTGAGTGTGGCATAGATAGCACAGAGATTCTAAAATCCCTCCAACCCAAACTCGATAAGCTAGTCTATAAGCTGTATGGATTGGATAACTTATTGTAATTTTTAAGACACAATATTGTATAATTTTTTAATTATTGAATCTAAGGGGAGATTTGTATGCAGAATTCTTTTGCCACAAGGGTAACAGCTAAAACCGTCAAGGGTGATTCATCTATCGCTAGACTCATTCCACTCAATGAGGCTGTAAAAAATGCCATTGACGCAAATGCCAAAAATATTTTTATTTACATTGAAAATTGTGAAAATGATAAAATAATCGGGGAAAGTCTATCGCTAATTGTCGAAGATGATGGCAATGGATTTGATTGTATGAACGATAGATATATGAATGATAGATGGACTCATTATAAAGGTGGAGATTATAGGCAAAATAAATTAGGTGGCAAAAGTAGAGGCAGATATTCATATCTAAAATTTATTGATTATGATGAAAGTAAATTTGCAAACATTAAATTATACACTAGGGCGAGACAAACAAATAATTGTATCACTTTTGGCATTGATAAAAATAACATAGTCTTTATTTCCAGCGATGAACAAACAAATTATAAAAACGAATCTGCAAAAACACAACTTTATGTATATAGACTTGCAGAAAAATTTGTAGATGATAGAGATATTGAAAAACTGATAGGTGATTTAGAAAAAAGCATTATTGTTGAATTTGCTGACAAAATTATCAAAAATATATGTATATCTATCAATGATAAACAAATAGAAGTAGAAAAATATATAGATGATAAAATAGGGCAACGAACTTACTCTTTAACAAATGGGGAAGAATTTATAGCAGATATGATTGTGTGGAATAACGAAATAGATTTAGCCGATAAAAAACATACATTTTTATTCAATAAACAAGGCAATTGTTTAGGGAAGTTAAATTCTGGCTCAAGGAAATCAATTTTTAATTGCCACACTGTATTTTTGACAAGCGATATTTTTAGAGAAGATTCCGAGATGATTGAAATAAATTTAGAATATCAAAAAATTATTGATGAAGTGCAAGAAAAATATAAAGATGATTTAGACAAGCTGCTTTTCAAATCCTTGCTAAAAAATAGAGACAATATAGCTAACAATCTTTTGGAAAATAGTGAATTATTACACAACAGAAATGATATAGACAATATGGTAAAAGAAAAAATAAATGAAGCCTATAAAATTCTAACATTGCCACTAATAATCAATGGGCAGAATATAAATAAAAAGAATGTCGGCTATATTAGTAATTCATTATTAGGTATTATATCTGAAAATCATTCTAATACACTTACAAATTTAGAACTTGTATTTAACTTAAATACAGAACAACAAGAAATGTTAAGCTATGTTAAGCAAAATATGGACATACTAACTCTTATCAAACAATATTATGACATTATAAAAAAACTTGATTTTTTAGAACATTTTGAAAATTTAGTATTAGATGAGGGAAAAGATAAGACTAAAGAAAGAACAGAGCTACATAAGGTTGTAGAAAATAATTTGTGGATATTTGGGGATGAATATGCTGATTTGCCTTTAGTTTTTAGCGACCGTGCCTTAAGTGGTATATTTAAAGAGATTGGATTACCAACAGATTTCAATAATACAAAAGAACTCAATAAGATTCCTGATATTTTTATACCACGCACAAAAGATAAGAAGCTACTACTCATTGAATTAAAAGCACCTAAAGTTGAAATAACAAAGAAAATACTTGATGAAGTATTTGAAAAATATGTTATCACAATTCTAAGAGCTCTACAAAAACAGAGCAATGAAATTGAGTTTATAAAAACTATTTGCATATCATCAACAAAACAAGAATATATAACAACCTTTAATGAATCTAACTATCAAATAAAAGCTATGACTTGGCTGGAAATTATAACAACTAGGCGACAAGAAAACAAAGAAAGATTAAAAAACATTGAACATTCGCTATCTTTATCACACTATACAGATTTAGAAGACTTTAAAAACAAAGAAATAAACAATAAAAACATAGAATAATTTTACATTATCAAAGGATAATTTTATGCAGTGTAATGCAAAAATTTGCTAAACAAATGCCAAAAAATATTGAAATTTATGTTTATTTTTTGCATTCAGTGCAAGGAAAATATGCAAATTTTGCGTTTAGCGCAAAAAAATAGCTACTAAAAAGTTAAAAATTTGCGTAAAGCGTGGAAATTTGATTTTTTGCGCTAATACTTTATTTTGTCATCCAAAAATACCACACATTGTCATACTTAAGGTTTTTTGCCATACTGAGCATAGCGAAGTATCTCAAAAACAACATAGAGATTTTTCGCATTTTGCAAATGCTCAAAATGACAAGATAGGGGAAGCTGATGACAAGAGTATAAAGAATTGTGATGACAAAGTAACGGAATCCAAAAATGACACAAGCAACGACAATAGAAATACTTCGCTTGCGCTTAAGTATGACAAAATGCTATGACACATTCAAACACGAATTGCTTAAAAGTTACTTAAGTCCCATTTTGTGCGGATTGAGGATATTATTTGGGTCAAACGCCCTCTTTATCGCGCCAAAAAGCTCCATTTCCGCTTCGCTAAAGGCTAGGTGCATAAAAGGTGCTTTGCTTAGCCCGATTCCGTGCTCGCCACTTAGCGTGCCCTCGAGCTCCACAGCGATTTTGAAAATCTCCTCGATACACTTATGCCCCCGCGCTAGCTCGGCTTCATCAAGCGGTTTGCTCGGGTCGCCCACCATTACATTTGTATGCACATTGCCATCGCCCGTATGCCCAAAGCAAGGGATTTTAAAGCCATATTTCTCACTCATCTCCCCGATACGCGCTAGCAGCTCGGGCAGGCGAGAGCGAGGCACGGTAATGTCCTCGTTGAGCTTTTTTTTGCCATAGATATTGATACTTTGGCTTGCGTTGCGCCGTGCGAACCACAAATCCTCCTCTTCTTGCGCGTTTTGCGCGATTTTGAACTCCGTGCAGCCATTTTCTCTAAATCGAGATTGCAGACTCGCAATTTGGTCTTCTATCAGCACTTCTAAGTCCCCATCGACTTGGGTTATGAGTATCGCGCCTGCCTCTGTTGGCAAGCCTTTGTGAAATTTCTCCTCCACTGCGCGAATGCTTAGATTGTCCAAAAACTCCATTGCCACAGGCGTTATGCCGCTTGCCATAGTTTTATACACGGCATTCATCGCTGATTCAATGCTTGGAAACACGCCCATAGCGGACTTTTTGAACTTAGGCTTAGCGATGAGTTTAAGCGTGATTTCTGTGATTACGGCGAGTGTGCCCTCGCTTGCAATTAGGATTCCTGCGACATTGTAGCCTGCGACATCTTTTATGGTTTTTTTGCCCGCGCGGATTATCTCACCATTTGGGAGCACCGCTCGCAGTGCCATTACGAAGTCTTTGGTGATTCCGTATTTTGCGGCGCGCATTCCGCCTGCGTTTTCGCTGACATTGCCCCCCAAAGTGCTGTAATCTTGGCTAGCAGGGTCTGGCGGGTAGAAAAGCCCGCGTTTTTCCACTTCGTTTTGAAAGATTTTATTTACCACAGCGGGCTGGACACGGGCGATGAGGTTTTTTTCATCGATTTCTAGAATCTTGTTGAAGTGCTTTTCTAGGGCGAGGATTATCCCACCTTGCGCGGGCAAAGCCCCACCTGTAAATCCACTGCCCGCACCGCGCGGGATAACGGGGATTTTGTGCGCATTTGCGTATTTGAGAATCGCGCTTACCTCGCCCTCATCGCGTGGGAACACCACCGCTTCTGGCTCGTATCGCTCGCGCGTGGCGTCATAGCAGTAAGCTAGCAAATGTGCTTTGTCATCGTAGCAATTCTCCTTGCCTACGATATTTTGCAAGGCTTTTATGTGGGCAGAATCAAGCATTTTATCTCCTTTGTGTGTTGTGATAGGTGAATTTTGTGATTGGTTTGACTTATTATTGTGAGTTTTGTCGTTGTAAAAAATATTTATAGATTTTTTAGATTTGGCAAAGTGGTATGAGATTTTGCTTTATCATCGCCACTTAAGCCAAAAATATAGCGATTGATACAGATTCTCTCGTGCTATACTTGCTTATGAAAAAATATAAATCTTATGCCTTGCCTACTATACAAATCTATATATCTGAAAACTAATCACGCAAAATCTAGCCGTGATAATTTGGAGCTTCTTTGGTAATGTCAACATCGTGAACATGGGATTCTCTTAAACCTGCTGAAGTGATTTCGACAAATTCTGCCCTCTCCCAAAGACTAGATAAATCCTTTGCTCCTAGATACCCCATAGAGCTTCTAAGCCCGCCTACAAGCTGGTGGAGGACATCGCCTATTCGTCCTCGATATGGCACGCGTCCCTCTATACCCTCTGGGACTAGCTTTTCTTGTGCAGTGCCCTCTTGGAAATACCTATCTGCACTTCCTTTTGACATAGCACCGATACTGCCCATACCTCGATAGCTTTTATACTGCCGTCCTTGATATAGCACCAAATCCCCCGGGGACTCTTCTGTGCCTGCTAGAAGTGAGCCTATCATCACGCTTGATGCACCAAGTGCCAAAGCCTTTGCCACATCGCCTGAATACTTTATCCCTCCATCTGCGATGATAGGCACACCGCGTTTTATTGCCACTTGTGCGCAATTGATTATCGCAGAGACTTGAGGCATACCTACACCTGCGACAATTCTCGTAGTGCAGATACTGCCCGGTCCTATGCCGACTTTTATGGCATCTGCACCTGCAGAGATTAGGTCATTTGTGGCTTGTGCGGTTACGACATTGCCAACGATGACTTGGACATCTAGCGTATTTTTTATGCCCTCTAGTGTGGAAATGACATTTTTGGAATGCCCGTGCGCAGAATCAAGCACAAGCACATCTACGCCTGCTTCGACTAGGGCTTGCGCTCTATCAAGCTGCCCTACCCCGATAGCCGCACCCACGCAAAGCCGTCCTTGCGCGTCTTTGTTTGCGTTTGGATATTCGATTCGTTTTTGAATGTCTTTTATTGTAATAAGCCCTTGCAAGATATTGTTTTTATCGACTATGGGGAGTTTTTCGATTCTATGAGCGTGCATTATTTGCTGTGCTTGCTCTAGGCTTACACCCACATTTGCCGTTACAAGTGGCATTTTTGTCATCACATCTCCCACTTTTTTGCTCAAATCCTTTTCAAATCGCATATCGCGATTGGTAAGAATCCCTATAAGCAAGCCATTTTCATCTACCACAGGCACGCCCGAAATCTTGTAATTATCCGTGATGATTTTTGCATCTGCTAGGGAGCGGTTTGCTTGGATAGAGACAGGGTCGCGGATAATCCCACTCTCGCTTTTTTTGACTTTGTTTATATGTTCAGCTTGCATTTGTGGTGGCATATTTTTGTGGATAATGCCTATGCCACCATATCTCGCCATAGCAATAGCGGCTTTATACTCCGTAACGGTATCCATAGCCGCAGAGATGATGGGGATATTTAGACTAATAGTGCGAGTAAGTTTAGAGCTAGTATCCACTTCCTTTGGTAGCACGGCAGAATACGCAGGGATAAGCAAAATATCTTCAAAAGTGAGGGCTTTTGGGAATGATTGAAAGGGGGGTTTTGTGGTGGCTGAAAACTTTGGGTTAGCAAAGTTTGGGCTAGATTTTGTGGCAGATTTTGCACTTGATTGTGAAATGGATTTTGGCTGCGTAAGTGATTTTGAGGTGTGGGATTTTGCATAGTGCTTTTTTGTTTTGGCTGGATTTGGAGATTTTGTTGTGGATTTTGCGGTGGGGTTTGTCATTTGCGCTCCTTTTTGGATTTGCTACTTAAGAGAGTGCGCTCTCAAGTGCATAAGCACAATCTAGCACGGATTGTTCATCAAAATGCTTGCCAATAAGCTGCATACCGATAGGAAGCCCATCGCTATCTTTGCCCACAGGGATACTGATAGCTGGCAGTCCTGCTAGATTTACGCCTATGGTGTAGATGTCGTTTAGATACATTTGCAGAGGTGTTTGCATCGTGCGAAACTTCGGTGCAATGCTTGGAGCGACAGGGCACAAAATCAAATCTGCGTCTTTAAATATTTCATCAAATTGAGCGCGGATAAGGGAGCGCATTTTTTGCGCTTTTAGGTAGTAGGCGTCATAATACCCACTGCTAAGCACAAAGCTACCTAGCAAGATTCTGTTTTTGACTTCTGTGCCAAATCCATTTGAACGCGTGGAGAGATACAAATCTTTTAGGCTACGCTTGTTTGTGTCGGCATTTTGCGCTCGATTGCCATAGCGCACGCCATCAAAGCGCGCCAGATTTGAGCTAGCTTCTGCTGTGCAGATGATATAGTAGGTAGATATGTGGAAGTTTGTATCAAGCATTTTTTTGGGCAAGATTTCATTGCCACTAGATTCTAGGACTTTTATGGTGTTTTCATAGGCTTTTGCCACACTAGAATCCGCATCTTTGATAAAATCCCTTAGCACAGCGATTTTGAACCCTCTCTCTTTGTCAAGTTTGCTAAAGCACTGCAAGGGGGCTTTGCGTGCGCTCGTAGAATCCCTCTCATCGCCACCGCTTATAGCATCTAGCAAAATAGCGCAGTCTTCGACATTTTGCGTGATAGGTCCTATTTGGTCTAGGCTAGAGCTATAAGCGATGAGTCCATATCGGCTCACACGCCCATAAGTAGGCTTTAGCCCTACACACCCACAATACCCCGCAGGCTGACGAATCGAGCCACCTGTATCACTCCCAAGTGCTGCGATAGCTAGCCCTCCTGCCACAGCTGCAGCACTTCCTCCCGAGCTACCACCGGGGACGCACGAAGTGTCGCAGGGATTTTTCGTGCGTCCATAGCAGCTAGATTCTGTGGTGCTTCCCATAGCAAATTCGTCCATATTTGCCCGCCCAAAAGCACTCATTCCATTTGTGTGTAGATTTTCTATCACAGTGGCATTATAAGGGGATTTGTAGCCTTTTAGGATTTTGCTTGCACAAGTGATTTCCCATCCTTTTACGCTTATGTTGTCTTTGATGAGGATTGGCACACCACTCACCTCATCATCACTGAAGTCTATATATGCGTTTAGCTCGGCATTTTCGCTTTGTTTGACTAGATTTTGTATTTGGGATTTTAGCTCGTTTTGCTCAGGCTTGCTAAGGCTTAGGGCTTGCTTTAGCGTTATCATATTTGCTCCTTAAGAAATATGGCTTGTTTAGACTACTATTGCGTGGGATAATCGTGGCGACATTATAGACAAAAATAGCTTAAAGAATCTAAAATTTGGGAGTATTCTTGTGGGCAAGTCTTAGCGTAAATGCAATAAAGCGTAGTAAAGTATTTGATTTGCTTTTGTAATGATTTTTGTAGAGAATTTATGTGGTGTTGCAATAGCACTTGTGAAAAATGATTTATGGCTAGGCATTGGAGTGATATTCATTGCTAATCATCTAAATTTTGTATCCAAATTTTGTTATAATGGCAACTTTTGGTTTGACAGAATCTGCACGATTCACTATTTAATCTATGCACGATTTGACTTGCGATTCACTTAGGAGGTGCAAATGCTAGAATACGCGATTTTCCTAACCAAAAGGGCGATTTTGCAGTTTTTATGCAATTTTATCCCTTTTAAATCTATTCGTAAAAAGGCGCGAAACGCTATCTTTGACAAATTTGATAAAATCATCACACTTGATAAAGTTGATTCGCACTTGCCAAGCGCAGTTTTGGCACAAATCAATGCGCATAATAATGAATATTTCATCACTAAAAATCGCCAAATTACCGCGACTATAGGGGGGGGGGAGGGCGATAATACACACACCGATAACACGCGCAATACCCAAAAGACACATTTTGGCTACTTTGACTTTGATAAAAACTCATCTAATCCACACTTACCGCTTAATCCCTGGGCTTTTATCCGCGTTTGCAACGAGGCTATCACTCTTAGGGCTTGTTTGGAGAGCATACTTCCTGCCATTCAGCGCGGGATTATCACTTATAATAACTGCACGGACGGCAGTGAGGAAATCATCTTAGATTTTTGTGCGAAATATCCCACTTTTATTCCTGCAAAATATCCGCATCATATTGAGATTCACAACCCACAGCGCGAGGAAAATAAGCTACATAATTACTATAATTTCGCCCTATCTCACATTCCTAAAAAGCAATGGCTTATCAAAATCGACTGCGACCATATTTATGACGCGAAGAAATTGTATAAGGCATTTTATCTACCGAAAAGTCGTTTTGATAGTGTGATAAAGCCACGATTTGACATACTTATTAGAGAAAGGCGAGTGTATATTAGAAAACTAAAACACGGCTTGATACAAGATGATTTTTTGTTTCGTGGTGTTGATGATTGGCTGATTTATAATGATGGCTTAGACTTTGTAGTTTGGCATCCAAATGAGAATAGTAAGCACCTATTTTTTGAGACTTTGACTTGTAGAAATCGAAGGCGAAATATATGCACAGAGCTAAATAACTATCACTTTCCGTTTGTGAAAAACTCACGCGTGGGATTTAATGATGATTGGATTAAGGGCGCGTTTTTACTTGATGAAATCCGCCAAAGTCCGCTTGTAGGCACACGAATCGACCCTGCATTGCTTGATAAAGATAAAATCTTAGCGATTTATGATAGCTTTGATTGGGGCAAAGCAAATTATAAAAAGCCTTAAATGCTATTTTGGAAAATGTATGATTTGATAAAGTGGAGAATTTTCCAAACGCAAGGTGCTACCAAACGGTTGCAATGATTTTGATTCTATTTTGTGGGGGTTTGGCGTTTTTGGTATTTTGTTTTGTTGTAAAAGAGATGATTTTGCTATCTAGCCCGCTAAATGAAGTGCTTTTGGATTCTTGTGGGGATTTTTTGGCTGATTCTTGGGGAAATCTTTGCGTGGATTCTTGCGCAAGGTTTTGATTTTGGGGATTTTTATCTTTGCTTTCATCATCATTTTTGCCACTTTCATCACTGCTACTAGCTATCTCGCTGTGCTCTTTGCCCATATCTATAAAGGTAAGTCGCGCTTTGGTGCAAGTATTTTCATTTGATTTGCATACTCCTAGCCAAAAATCAATGCTTAAGCTACTTTTATCATCACTCCAAGAGTAAGTATAGCCGTACCTTATATCTAGGGGCATTTCATACGAAACCACATAATTATGGCTTTTTATGGGTAGATTGCGCTCCAAAGCATAGCCAGATTTTTGGTGAGTTTTGCCGTATTGTCTTAGATAAAGCTGATAGGCTACTAGTATATCTCTAGCTTCTATGATGATTTCTCGTGTTTTGCCCCTTTCGCCACACTCACTTGTGTTGCTAGCAAAGCGCACCTCACAATCCACATACCCCATCTCCTCCCATCGCCATTTGCCCCACTTTAGCTCATCTGCGATAGCTGTAAATCCGCATATATGCGACACTATCGCCACTATGAGAAAAACCTTTTTGTATTGACTGTGCTTTATCATAATCTTGCCTTTTTAGTATTGCGTTTTGCCAAAGATTTAATGCTCTAGTGCGACTTCTATCCTAGAGCAAAGCTCCAAAATAGCGTGCTTTTTAAGCGAGAAGCTATTAAAATTTGCGATTAGATACGCGCTAGAATCTAGGATTTTCTCACTTTCTATGAGGTTGTTTGCCCTCATTGTTTCACCTGTCTCTACAATATCTACAATCCCATCACACAGCCCCACAAGCGCAGCTAGCTCAATAGAGCCATATAGCTTTATCATATCAATAGGTATGGCTTTTTGAGAAAAATACTTTGCAGTGATATTTGGCATTTTTGTAGCGATAGTAATCTTTGGCTTTGAGTAATCAATAGGCTTGTGTGCGTGCGCGCCAACCACCACGCGACATTTGCCTATGTTTAGATTTAGTAAGCGCATAATGTTGTATGGCTGCTCCTCTAGCACATCTAGCCCCACCACGCCTATATCGGCAGCTTGATGATAGACATAGGTGGCGACATCTTGACTTCGCACAAGCATAAAGCAAAAATCGCCCTTTTGCAAGATGAGCTTCCTATCATCAAAGCCAAAATCCTCTCCAAAAATGCGAGAAAAAAGCTGCAAAGTTTCCTTAGCAATGCGCCCTTTTGGAAGTGCAATATTTAGCAAATCTTACTCCCAATCCAAATCCATAGGGGCTTCTTCTAGCTCTTGCACGCTTTGAGCTCTGCGCCTTTTTTCTAATGCCCTCTCAATAGAAATCCTCATACCACGAAATACCATAGTTTCATCATAAATCGCTTGTGCAAAAAATTTCGCTAGATACTTGCCATCGCCACCTGTAAAATACGCTTTTTTTGAGCCAATCGTGTTTTGGATAGTCAAAATAATGCTTTTTAACATTCCATAAGTGATACTATCCTTGGTATTTAGTGGTAGCTCTTTTGGCTCATAAGTGAAGTTTATCCCTCCTACAAGTAGCGGAGATATGCGTCCATAAGCACCTATCATTTCATTAAACCCCGGTAAGATATAGCCACCTTGATGTCTGCCACCACTCATCACATCTACGGTAATAGCCGTCCCCGCATCGATTATCACGCCATCTCGCACGCATAGACACGCAGCTTTTCTATCCACACCAAGCCCCATATACTCCGTAGGCAAATCAATAATAGATTCTAAATCATAAGTGGTTTTAAATGTCTTAGTAAGGATTTTTTCATTTTCTGGATTTACACTAATGTAGTAAATCTCTTCGTTAAACATTCTTCTGTGTAGCGAGCGGGGAAGCAGGTGAGTTACCTTTCCATTGCTCCAAAAGTGAAAATGCGTGTTGCCTATATCGCATAGTAGCATAGTGTCCCCTTTATTGAGATGTTATAAAATCGGCAATTTTGGCAAAATCAAAGTAGTATCTGTTGTAATAAAAAATATTTTTGGTATAGAAATGAAGCTTGTTGCTCATCATTTTGCCAAATGTATCTTGTGCTTGATAGACTTTGTGGCTGAAGTTTTCCAAATCTAGTGCGATGATAAAGCTGCCATTTTTCTCATAGGTGTATAGCACATTGTTTGCTACTGACATTCCCTCCAAACTAGCATATTCAAACTTTTTAGTATTTACTTCTCGCAGTGTGTGGTCAAGCTGTGCGATTTTGCCCTCTAGAGTGAGTGCGTATAAATAGCCATTTGCAAAGGTTATGTCTTTTATATCCTCTTGGTAGCTAAACTGCTGTCCAGAAACAATGCTTATGAGTTTTTTTGGTGTGGCGGCAAATATGCGAACATCATCGCCTTGCAAGTAGATGATGTTGTTAAAAAACTTCTCGCTTGATACAATGATATTTCGCTGTGTTTCATAGTTTTGCAAGCTCACAACCAAAATCCTCCCATCAAGAGTTGGGAAAACCACCAAAGAATCCAAAAATAATGGCGCGGCTATAAGCTGATTTACTGCTAGGACTGCACTACCTTTTTGGCTAAAGACGGATTTGTAAGACTCGCTATTTTCTCCGCTATTTTCAAAATCTTTGTTGGCACTTTCATCTTTTGCCAAATCCACATTTGCAAAATCCGTGCTGGATTCTAAAGAAATGATATGGCTTGTGTTATCGGTGGTTACAAAAGCAAGTAGATTTCCCTTTAGGCTTGCGCTGATAGCACAGCCTTGAGTTTTTAGCTTGATTTGCTCTTGGGTGCAAGCGGAGTTTTCCTCTTTTATCGGGCAAGTCCCGCTATCAAACGCACTCTCATCAATCACGCTAGCCCTCACTAGCAGCATCTCATCACACCCTTTTGCAAAAATATAATACCCTCCAGACTCGTTTAAAAATCTTGCATCTTTGGGGATAATCTCTTTTATTTGCTTGTTTATGGGGACAAATCCACTTTGGGTTAGAAGCGAGCCGTCTTTTAGCGTGGCTACATAGCGATTGTTTTGGGCTATGGGCGTGGGAAGTGATTGAGAAAAAATAATCTCTCCATCGACTTTGGCAGGTGTATAAAATTTCTTTGAGCTACAGCCTAAAAACACCACACAAGAAATAAATACAAGCGTGAAAATCCGTGCAATGTCGATAAATTTAGTCCTATTTTGATTCATTAGTTTGCCCTATTTTATTTCTCTTTTGCTTCTGTGTTTGTTTGGGTGCTAGATTTTTGAGTGTTTTCCTCGCTGGATTTTGTGGATTCTTTGGGTGTTTGAAGTTTTATGGACTCTAGCTTGGTGGATTCTAGTGGGAGTTTATCTATGCCATAATGCTCCATTTGCCTAGCGATAGAATCTAGGCTTGACTCGCTAGAGACACCCTTTAGCACCTCGCGAGCTTTGTCAATGTCGTTATTTTTTAGTAGCAAATATGCTTCTTGGATTTTGGCAAAATCTTTTAGCGAGTCGTTTTGTTTTTTGGGATTTTTAGCAATAGTGCTAAGTGCTTGCAAATCCTCTTTTAGCGAAGCTAGCTCATAGCTTGCGATTTGAGCGATAAGCTCATTTTTTGATTGGCTTAGCTCCTCTAGCTCGGCTATACGAGCCTCTTTTTGGCTAGAGAGATTTGCGTAGATAAATGCGTCATAAAGTTTGGGGGCTTTGCTTTTTAGATTTTCTCTTAGCACGGTGTTTTGCGGAGATACAAGTAGCTCATTATATATTTGGCTAATCTCCTTGGCGTTTTTCTCCTCGACATAGTCGCTTGCCACGACTATGGCTATCCATAGCACCACCACAGCGACAACCCCAAGTAGCACAAACTTGTATTTTTTAAATAGCCTCTCTAGCTTAAAGGCATTTTCTAGTAGTTTTTCATCGTTTTGAAACTCGCTCTTTATGGTTTCCAAATCTTTGCTTAGTTTGCTCAAAACTTTACTCCTTACATTTTTGGTTTTGCTTGAAATCTTTTGCTTTATACAACTCTACGCAAGCTAACTTGTGATTTTGCCTAAAGCATTGGATTTTGGCTTATGCTACATTTTTGGGCTTATTTTTACTTGCTACCAAATCCGCCACTGCTACCAAAGCCCTTTGTCCCGCGCTCGCTCCCACCTAGCTCGCTTACCTCGACAAAATCCACTTGCCACACTCTTTGCACGACTGCTTGGGCGATTCTATCGCCTTTGTGGATAGTGAAATCCTCTTTGCCAAGATTTATCAAAATCACCATTATTTCGCCACGATAGTCGCTATCTATCGTGCCCGGGGTATTTAGCACGGATATTGCGTTTTTTATAGCTAGCCCAGAGCGAGGGCGCACCTGGATTTCATAGCCCCTCTCTATCTCAAAGGCAAGCCCCGTGCGAACTGCTATACGCTCCCCTGCCTTTAGACACACCTCATCAATAGAGTGCAAATCAAATCCCGCAGCCTCAAGCGAATGATAGCGCGGGATAATCGCTTCTTGGCTAAGTCTTTGCACTTTCAAGGTAGGGCTAGATTGCATTTGCTTCTCCAAATTTTTTATTGCGAATTTTAATCTTACTCAAAGCTAATTGGCTTGTATGAAATGCTTAAGATTTCAAAATCACATTCTCCGCGTGGCAAAGCAATATTGACTTCATCACCCACTTCTTTGTCTAGCAGGGCTTTTGCGATAGGTGAACCATAAGAAATAAGCCCACGCGAAGAATCACTCTCTATGCTACCCACAATCGTATATGTGGATTTTTTCTCACTATCCAAATCCAAAATCTCAACCGTGCTACCAAAGCTAACTTTATCGTGTGGTAGCTTGGAGGGGTCGATGACTTGGGCTTGTGCTAGCATCTCACTCAAATCCTTTATCCGTGCGTCAATAAAAAGTTGTTTTTCTTTTGCGGCGTGATATTCAGCATTTTCTTTCAAATCCCCGTGCGCACGGGCAATATCGATTTCTTTTATGATATTTGGACGCTCGACTTCTTTGAGGTTTTTTAGCTCGGAGCAAAGTTTTTGATGTCCGTATTGTGTGATTGGCTGCATAAAATTCTCCTAAAAATATAAGCGCATATAATACCAAAATCTGTTAATCCATTAGCAACATATTTGCGACATTTTGCGCACTTCCATAATATTTTTTGTGTGGGATTTTGTCATCATTTTTATGATTTTTATCCTCTGTATTTTGTGTGCTAAGATACTCCCACAACTCTTTAGCGCATTTGATAAAATGACCATTTTTTGCTCTCTCTAGCTCGCTATTATACGCACTCAAAAGATTATCCATACTCATATCGCCCTGTATTAGCTCCTCGTGTATTTTTGATTCTCCTCTGCCTGCGCTCTCGCCACAAAGCGCGTTGTAAAAAATATTTGCTAGCCCTATGTAGTGCAAGCCTACAAACGCCCTTGCGATGAGATAATCCAAAGTAGCAGCCTTGTAGCACAGCACAAAAGGTGTGCCTAAAAGTGCTGCTTCTAGTGTGGCAGTGCCAGAGCAGATGAAAGCAAAATCTGCTTCTTTTAGGGATTTTTGCGTATCAAAACTTAGCTCAAACCCACTTAAATCGCCATATATAGATTCTAGCTCTTTTTGGCTTTTGTTTGCAAAAAATGTGGGAATAACGAGAGTTTTTGTGCATATATTTTTTTGCTCTAGCAAGTGTGCCACCTCTATAAATGTAGGGAAAATCCGCGCTATCTCACCCCTCCTAGAGCCCGGCATAAACACAATGTGCTTTGCAATATTTTTTGTAGGATTTCGTAGATTTTGATTTTGTGGGCTTTTATCTTGCAAGTTTTGCGTTTGGGAGTTTTTGGCTTGTGTGCTTTGTGATTGCCTAGATTGCCTACTTTCTAAGATAGTGAAATCTAGCTCATCAAGCAAAGGGTGTCCTACAAATTCTATTTTTTTGCTCTGCCTTGCTTCTAGAGAATAGTAGCTTAGCTCAAAGGGTAAAATCGCTAGCAATTTATCAAAAAAGGCTTCTAGCTTTTTTGTCCGCCACGGCTTCCAAGCCCACACTTGTGGCAATATATAATAATAAATCGGGGCTTTTATTCCGCTAGATTTTATCTTTTTGGCAAGTGGTATGTGAAATGAGCTAGAATCCAAAAAAAGAATTTTATCCGCTTCTTTTGCGGTGTGTAGCATAGTTTTTTGCGCTTTTAGTATAAATGGTAGCTTTTTTGCCACATCGACAAAACCCATTATTGAAAAATCTTGCGAGAAAAATAGTGGAGTAAAGGCAAGATGATTTGATATAAAATCATTGATAAAATCATTGGCGATAGTGTCTTTTGGGCTCGCAATTTGCGTAGATTCTAGGTTTTGCGTGGTTTGCTCTTGTTTGAACTCTTGTGATAATTCTTGCAAGATTTGTTGCTCTAAATTTTTATCAAATATACCCATAATTTGGATTTTTGTGCTTTGGATTTTGGATAAATTTATTGGAAGAAAATTTTGCGAAGTTTTTTGCTGCTTATCTTGTGTGTTTTTCTCTTTTGGTAGAGAATTTATAGATTCTTTTATTATTTTTCTTATGATTTCTTTTATGACTTTTTGGGCGTGGATATTGGAGCTTGGCTCTAACGCGCTAAGTAGGAGTTTCATCAGCTATCGCTTTTATGTGAGATTTGGGAGTGAAAATCCCTAAATTGTATAACAATTTACTTAATTTTTTATACGAATGGATAAAAATATTTATTTAATTATGCTAAATTGCTAGGTTAAGTCAAGCCACATAATGTGGCTTATTACAATACAAAAGGAAAAAACAATGGAATTTGAAGCGAGCCTAAAGGCTAAAAATCTCAAATCCACTCCACAGAGAATCGCTATTTTGCGTGAGATACAAAAAAACGGACATATCGGTGTAGAGGACATTTATCACAATATCAAAAAAAACTATCCTTGTATTTCTCTAGCCACTGTTTATAAAAATGTCGCCACTCTCAATGAAGCGGATATACTGCGCGAAATCAAAGCCCCCACACAAAAGCAAAAATATGAACTCGCTTGCGACAAGCACATACATGTGAGCTGTGAAAAATGTGGCAAACTCCAAGATGTCTATGCCAATGTAGACGCGCTATCAAATGAATGCAAAGAAAAAACAGGATTTGATTTGTTTGATATTTCAGCAGTGTTTATCGGCGTGTGCCCGCAATGCGCCAGCAAAGAGAAAAAAGCGATATAAAATCTTTGTGCCAAAATCGGCTCTATTTGCGCACTTTTGGCACAAAAGCTAAAAAACAAGCAATACTTCACACAAGCAAAAACTTCCAAACTTCATAGCCACAAAATCCCTCGCAAAATGCCTTTTGTAAGAATCTCGCAAAGTATTTATTAGGATTTTGGCTTTCTAGGATTCTAAAAAGCACAAACATAAAAACCCACGCAAAATGTCATAAACACTTAAAAATCTATTTTTGTGATTCTATCCGCGCGAAAATGACGCAAACGCATTGATGAAATCTAACAAAGAATCCAAATAAATTAAATCAAAAAAATAAAGAAAAAGTCCAAGAAGTAAAATGCAAGAAGCAAAAAAAGTAAAATCTAGCCTAGAATCCAAACCTAGAATCTATCATAAAAGCGATTCTAGGCTAGAGAAATTATCACGCGCTTTTTGGGGCGTGGCTGATATGGTGCTTAGAATCATCGTGCGTATGATTGCCCTCTTGTAAGCCACTCAAACCACCCTGCGTGCCCTGAACGCTATGAACCCCTTGCAAGCTCCCCAAAGAGTGCAAACTCTCCTTGAAGTGCATATCTTTTATCTGCTTTCTTACGCCATATCGCATCTTTTCTACTTCCATATACAAAAAATACCCGATTACCACGATTGGCAAAGCATACATACACACAACTACAATCACAGACATACCATACTCCTTTATGTTGTTTTTGCAACTTTAGATTTGCCAAATATCAAAATCTGCAAAATCTACCAAATCAAAGTAGCAAGAAGCATTCCAAACCTAGTGCGCAAAAGCAACTAAAACCACCAAAACTACACAAGCCCGAGCAAAACTCACGCAAGAAGCAGAAATAATATGAATGCTATGCCTCTACTAAGTCTAGCCACTCCACACCCTCTATCTCTTCCATAGCCAAGACATCTTCTTTTATCCTATCGCTTACGAAAAATTGGCTTTTAAATCTATATTGTCGCCCCTCCTCTTTGATGATTATGTGTAGCTCTCGCTCGCCCGCGTTTGATTTTGCTGAAGCGGAGATTCTCTCTAACTGTTTTGGGCTTATTTCTCTGCTTAGCACTAGCCCTAGCGGACAGCCGTGCCCAAATCCCACTTCTTTTATGTCTGCTACTTTGAAATCCTCTTTTGAGATATACTGTCCATCTGCTTCCACATAATCATTTCTCTCTTTATACTCTATGCGGATTCTTTGCTTTTTTGCCTCCTCTAGTGGCAAAATATCAAACACCCTCACTTGGTTTTCTTCCTCTCTCTCTTCGATTTTACCTTTTAGCACGACAGGCTTGTTTAAATCTAGCATATCAAGTTTTAGCAGTCCTTGCTCAAATATAGTGATTTCGATTTCGCCCATCAAGTCTATCACTTTTAGGCTACCATAGATTTTGCCACTTTTTTTGCCGACTTTTTTTGCTACGCTCATTACCTTTACGATAAGCATAACGCTAGAGCCTACTTTTAGCTCCTCAATTTTGTCGATTCCCACCACATTTTTTATGGATTTTATCTCTTTTGCGTATTCATCAAGGGGATGTCCTGTGATATAGATTCCTAAGCTTTCATACTCATACTCAAGCATTGTCTTAGTGTCAAATTCTTTTATGTCCCTAAAGTCAAAAATCACTTCAGATAGCTCCTCTTTTGAGTCGCTAAAGAGCGAACTATCGATAGTTTCTTCAAGTTTTTGTTTGTTGCGCCCGATTTCACAAATCGTATCAATATGCTTCATCATACACGCACGGCTAAACCCTAGATTATCCAAGCTACCTGATTTGATGAGTGGCTCTAAAGACCGCTTATTTAGCTTTGAGAAATCCATTCTTTGGACAAAATCTTGCAAGTTTTTAAACTCCCCGCCACTTTTGCGCGTCTGTATAATATCACTTATGACATCTTTGCCCACGCCTTTTATCGCGCCAAGTCCAAAGACGATTTTTTTGGTAGTGCTAGATTTTGGGCTAGAATCCTCACTAGATTCTATGCCAAAATCCACTTGGCTAGAATCTGTATTTTGCGCCTCTGTAGATTTGGCATTATCTTTAGGCTCTGCTACATCTGCCACACCAAAAAATTCCACAGATAGATTGACGTGGGGAGGCAATACTTCTAGATTCATATTGCGCGTTTCTTGGATATATTTTGCTACTTTTGTGATTTTGTCAGACTCTACTGTGAGCTGTGCAGCCATAAACTCGTGCTTATAGTAAGTCTTTAGATATGCGGTTTGAAATGTCAGCATAGCATAGGCAGCAGAGTGAGATTTGTTAAAGCCATAGCCTGCAAATTTTACGATTAAGTCCCACAGCTCACGGGCTTTTTTCTCATCGTGTCCGTTTTTTAGTGCTCCTTGTGCGAACTTCTCTTTATTATCAGCCATTATTTGCTCATCTTTTTTACCCATAGCGCGGCGGATTAAGTCTGCTTCGCCTAGTGAAAATCCACCGATAACTTGGACGATTTGCATAACTTGCTCTTGATAGACGATTGTCCCATAAGTGGGCTCTAAAATCGGCTTTAGCTCTTTAAACATATAAGTTACAGGGGCTAGTCCGTGCTTGCGATTGACAAAGTCATCTACCATACCTGACTCCATAGGTCCGGGACGCCCAAGCGCGATAATAGCGACAATATCTTCAAAGCAAGATGGCTTTAGCCTGCGAGATAGCCCCTGAAACATACCAGATTCTATTTGGAAAACACCGAGTGTATCGCCACTTTGGATAAGTCTATACACTTCTTTGTCATCGACATCTACTTGGGTGAAATCTATGCTTTTGCCATATCGCTCTTTGATTAGCTTTAGCGTGTCATCAATCTGTGTTAAGTTTTTTAGCCCTAGAAAGTCAAATTTGACTAAATCCACAGGCTCTAGATATTTCATCGAATACTGCGTAACAATCACGCGAGAACTATCCTCTGTATTTGTAGCTTGCGAAGTTTGCTCGCTAGATTGTGCTAAATCTTGGCTATTTGAGATTGGTGATTCTGCGCTTTGATTTGCTTCATCTTCATTTGTTTCGTTCTCACTTGTTTGACTTGCGCTAGATTTGGATTTTTTCTTTTTTTTCTTGTTGCGAGAATCTAGTAGCGTAAAAAGCGGAATCTTATTCCACAGCTCTTGAGTGCTATCTAGCACGATAGCAGCAGCGTGCCTACCCGCATTGCGATTGAAACCCTCGACTTTTAGGGAGTTTTCCCACACTTTTTTGGCAAGAGGATTTTGCTCGACTAAGGCTTTGATTTTGGGCTCTAGCTCCCACGCTCCCTCTACAAATTTGCCATCTTTTTCATAGCCTTTTAGCGTGATTCCAAGCTGTTCGGGGATAAGTTTTGCAAACTCATCAGCATCTTTATAGGGCATATCTAGCACGCGAGCGACATCGCGTATCACGCCTTTTGCAAGCATTTTGTTAAAGGTAATGACTTGGGCTACATTGTATTTGCCGTATTTATCCACCATATATTTGATGACTTCTTGGCGTCTGCGCTGACAAAAATCCGTATCAATATCGGGCATACTTACCCGCTCTGGATTCAAAAACCGCTCAAAGAGGAGATTATACTTCATCGGGTCAATATCAGTGATATGTAGGCAAAACGCTACAAGGCTTCCTGCTGCACTTCCTCTGCCCGGTCCTACGGGGATTCCCTGCTGTTTTGCGTAGTTGATAAAATCCCACACGATAAGCATATAGCCCGGGAATTTCATCGAAGAGATGATGTCTATTTCGTATTCTAGTCGCTCTTTGTAGTTTTGGTGCTTTTCTTGCGGGATATTTGCTAGTCTCTCCTCTAGCCCTTTTCGCGCTTTGTATTTGAAATACTCCTCATCACTCTCAATGTCTAGCCCCTCTTTTTGGGCGTATTCTTTGGTAAATTTAAAGCTAGGTGGTGTGGGGGGATTGTGCTTATCATCTTTTAAGTCGATTTTGAAGTCTTTGCATTTATCTGCGATTTCTTGAGTGTTTGCTATGGCTTCTGGTATATCTGCAAAAAGACGCTCCATCTCTTGGGCAGATTTTACATAAAATTCTTTGACAGAATGTCGCAGTCCATTCTCTCTATTTTGTTGCATAGTCTTGCCCATTCCTAGACACATTATGATTTCTTGGAAATCCGCATCATCTTTGGTGGCATAGTGTGCATCATTTGTGGCGATGACTTTTATGTCGCATTCTTTGGCGATTTGCAAAATCTGTGTGTCGATTCTTTCTTGCGCTTTGATTCCGTGCCGCATTATCTCTAGGTAAAAATCATCGCCAAAAATCTTTTTGTATTCTAGTGCTGCTGCCTTTGCTGCTTCATAGCCACCCGCACCACGCATTAGGTTTTTTTCGCTCAAATTTAGATTCCAATCGACTTCTCCAGCCAAGCACGCACTTGAGCAAATCAGCCCCTCACTTCGCTCACGCAGGATTTTTTTGTTGATTCTAGGATAGAAGTAAAATCCATTGATAAACGCTTGTGAGCTAAGATACATAAGGTTTTTATACCCTATTTCATTTTTGGCATAAAGGCATAGGTGAAATCGCTGTGGAGTGGCTTTGTCGCTTAGATTTTCGTTGTTGTGTAGGTAGGCTTCCATACCGATTATGGGATTTATACCGTATTTTTTCATTTTTGTATAAAAATCAATCGCGCCAAACATATTTCCGTGGTCAGTCATCGCAACAGAAGTCATACCTAACTCTTTAAGTCTTTTGGCTAGGACTTCTAGCTTGTTTGCACCATCTAGGAGAGAATACTCGGTATGTAAATGTAGGTGGGTATAGCTCATTTGACACTCCTTTGTTTTGATATAAATTTTGTTGTTTTATGTGGCTTGTGAGGCAATATTTATTGTGCATTTTGACAAAAATATATTACAAAACCACAAATATATCTCACATATTTTTAGATAATTTTTGCTTGTAATTTTTGTATTTTGACAATCACTAGCATTATAATAAAAACTCATTTAAGAAGTCTTTAGAATCTCATAAAAAGTGTAAAAATTTATTAAAATTTTTGTTTTTTAAGCGTGTGTAAAAATGTGGATTAAAAAACTTTTTATCATAATTTGGCTAAAATTGATAAGTTAGAATTTGAGCTAGGAGATTTTGCCAAAATTTTGCCCCGAGATTTTTATCTAGTTTGTTTATGTAAATTTTGCCATAAGGAGAGAAAATGCGATTTCACACTTTTTTGATAACTTTTTTTTCTGTATTGAGAGAGGCTACTACAAGGGTTACAAGGGTTGCTACAAAGACTGCTAGCTATGTCATAGCTATGCTATCGCTACTGTGCTTGCTACCACTGCAAACCACACTACAAGCACAAACTCCTAGAGAACTTATAGAGGATGCTAGAGACGCAGGGCTTTTGCCTATGCCTCAAGGTAAAGACTTGGAGGACTATCAGCGACTACATATCGAAAAACAAAATATCATCAAAAACTATTCGCCCAAATTTACCCCCACTCAAATAGAGCTAGGCAAAAAGCTGTTTTTTGAGCCTAGACTTTCTCGCTCTGGAAATATCTCTTGTGCTAGTTGCCATAATCTAGGGCTAGGTGGCGCGGAGGTTATGCCTGCTGCTATCGGGCATAAATGGCAGTCAAACCCACAGCACCTAAACTCCCCCACTGTGTTTAACACTCTCTTTAATCGTGTGCATTTTTGGAATGGTCGGGTAAAGGATTTGTCCCACCAAGCCCAAGAGCCGATGAAAAATCCCGTAGAAATGGCAAATACCGAGCGAGATATTATCGTTACTTTGCAATCAATCCCTGAATATGTCAAAGAGTTTAGGGCGGCTTATGGGAATAATGTAGTCATAGATTTTAAGCTAATCGCTGATACTATCGCGCTTTTTGAGATGACCCTAAATACACCTAGCAGATATGATGATTTTTTGCGAGGGAATCCAAAAGCACTAAGCATAGAAGAGCAAGAGGGCTTAAGCCTTTTTATCGAAAAGGGCTGCACCAACTGCCACAAAGGCATAAATCTAGGGGGGACAATGCAACCATTTGAAGTCAAAAAACCTTATGAATTTGCCCATATAGGTGGGTTTAAGGGCAATAAAGACGGCGAGGTAAAAGTCCCCACACTGCGCAATATTCTCCACACTGCGCCGTATTTTCACAATGGGCAGTATTGGGACATAAAAAATGCGATAAAAACTATGGGGGAAATCCAGCTTGGAATAAAGATTGATGATGAGGATACACGCAAGATAGAGAAGTTTTTTGAATCCCTAAATGGCAAATACCCCATCATCACCCAACCTATCTTGCCGCCTAGCACGCTAAAAACTCCTAAGCCAGATTACTAGGCGAGGATTTTATAAACGCTATTTGCAAAATCTATACAAAATCCATAATAAATTAGGTGGCTTTTAGTAATTTTTAGTAGCAAAAAACAAGCTAGATTTATTAGTTTCATTTGGGAGTATTTTTGTGCAAAAATTTGATTCTATTTCAAACCTGATTCTCTAAAAAACTCTATGGCTTTTTTGCATTTTTGAAATTTTGAAACCACGCTTTTTAAGTCTTGTCTTTTGCATTTTGCACACTTGGAATATCTTTGGCAGATTTTAAAATAGCAGATTTACACCAAGCTAAGCAAGGCTAATAAAAAACAAAATTTAGCAAAGCTAAAATCTACATTCGATAGTCTCTTGATAGTTGTGCGGCTTGCTCCTCATTTACGATGACAAATTTTGCATCTTTGTTGCGTCTTGATTTTTGCACCTCAATGATAAGTGCATTTGGGTCGCCGTGCGGAATAGAATGGTCTATATATCCTCTCTCAAAAGTGTAGTTATTGATATGAGACATAAACTCCCCATCGCTTTTTACAGGAAATACCTCATAGTCCTTGTTTATCGACATTATCTGCGTTTTTAGCGACATTTCTAGTCTTGGGTCGGTTGTGTAGATTAGAAAAAATTTTTGATGAGCTTTTTTGTATCGCTCATAGAAGTTATATCCCATTTTTTCAGCATCGCTTAGTCGCATTTTATCAAGCCTTTTTAAGTATTGCCAATAAAATGTCATCGTGCAGTAAGCACTATTTATGTTTTGCTGCTTGAAAAAATTGCTATGCACAGAAGTTGAGCCCATACCAGCTTGCCATATTTTGTTATCTAGCACGGTGGCGATAGTGTTTAACGCGTTGCGTATCTCATCGGTTAGCTCCTCCCTGCGTCTTCTTATTTCATTGTCAAAATCCGCTACATAGTTTTGCTGAAAACTCTTGGTAGCTTTTATGAGTCTATCTTTACACGCGGTAAAGATTTTTATCTCCTCTTCAGATTTTGCGATGATGTCTTTGTGCTTTTCTAGCTTGGGTGGGAGGGTGGTATCTTTTTTGTTGCGCTCTATGACGCTACGAAGTCGATATACTTCTTTTGTGGAAAATTTGACTTTGTTTTCAAGCTGAAGCATTCTCTCTTTTATCGCGGAAATCGCCTTTTTTGCTCCATTGAAATGTAGCTGTTTTTCCAAAAACACATCTGTGTAGATATTTTCGCTTTTTTGTGTCTCTCTGCCCTTTAGCTCTTTGAAGCAAAACTCTAGTCCGCGTAGCTTTTGCAAATCCTCTGCAAACATATCTGGAGTGATATTTTTATCACAAAATACCAAAAAATCTATCGCTTTTGTCATAAACCGCTTCACAGCCATATAATTGAGCCTATCCTCACGGGGAATCTCCTCGACATCGGCAAGGGCAAATTTTATGGTATTTGTCTCTGGTGTGTAGTATTGTCGCACGCACTCTTCTACGCCTTGAGTAAGCTCTACATTTTTCATATTAAGATAGTCGGTTTGCTTATATATCTCTTCGGCTTGTTGATAGCGTATGGATAACTCTTTGTAGTTTAGCTCGACATCGGTTTGAGTGCTCCAAAAGTCATATTCTGTTACAAGAGAATCTGGACCGAACTCTTGGTATTCGCTACTTTTTGCATCTGTAATGTGCCCATTGCTATCAGCGCGAAACTCTACAAACATACCCGAAACGGGCAAAAATTTCCTATCCCTCCAATTTTCTGCGCGTAGCTCAAACACCCTTTTTGCAAAATTTATCACCGTGCCTGAGCCTGTCGCCATCGAATAGCGAGTAATCTTTCCGTGCATTTTGCTCTCCCAAAAGACTGATTTTAACTCCAAAATCCCAAAATCACTTCTAAGCAAGCTAGCTTTATAAAATCAACTTCATAAAGTAGTGGCAAGCTAAAGTTTAAGGGCTTTCCTAAATGAAACTTTTAAAGCACTTATGATATAATACTTCTTTAGAAATTTTGCTTAAAAAAGCTCAAAAAAGGGCGTAACATTGAAAAAAATATATATATTCTTTGCTTGGTGTGCTTTTTTTGTCGTTTTAACCATTGCTACGATTTTTGGAGATAGAGGGCTTATGGGCGAGCTTGGTAGGGGGCTTGCTATGCTAAATCTAAGTTTGTTTGGCTATCTTGGCTATGTGTATTTGCTGTTTTTTATTTACCCTGCTTATGCGGTATATAAGGACTCTAGCCTAAGTCCAAAGCGACTTAAAGTCATTGGTGGGATTTTGCTTATTTGTGCGGGGATTTTGGTGGTGCAGTTTGCGTTATTTGGCAGTGAGAGGGGTGGAAAAGCAGGCGAGTTGCTCGTTAGGCAGATTTCGCCTTTTGTGGGTGTGCTAGGCGTGATAATCGCTACATTTTTGAGTTTTTTGGTAGGCATTCTTTTGCTTATGCCAGATAAAATCTTTTGGCTAAAAGACAATCTAGGAGCAATTTTTGAGTTTTTGGGAAAAGGCTTTTTAAGTGTAGGGAAATCTATATTCGCGCTTTTGGGCGAGGGGCTAAAGACTATTTGGAGTGCCTTATCATCGTTTTTTCAAAGCGATAGTATCAAAGCCTTTAATCCTCCCATAAAAGAAAATAGTGCACAAAATACTCAAAGAAATGCTTATAATGCGGATTCTAATCATACACAGCAACACACACAAAGTGTTTATAGCGATTCTAGGCAAGATTTTAGAGATTTAGGGCAGGATTCTAAGCAAAATCTGCAAAATCATTTAGAGCCTTTTTGGGAGCAAAGCATTTATGAAAATCCAAATAAGCCACATCGCACGGAGCTAGACTTTGATGAAAGGCAAGTAACTATCATCTATGAAGATAAAGACAAAGAGCAAAAAGCCCAAGAAAGCAAGGAGCAAAAATACGCCAAAATGGTGCGACTTGTCGAGGAGGGTGAGGAGGGCGAAGTCCTAGAAATTGATGCTAGCGAAGTCCTAGAGCGAGCCAAAAAACGCGAAGCACAATCACAAGTATATAATGAGCCACTTCAGCCGCGATACACAAGGCTTGCTCCTACTTCAGAGAATCAATCAGAGAATAAATATGGTGGAAATCACGAAAATCATTATGCAGAAAATCATCGTATAGATAAGGAAGAGCAAGAATATTTAGCACAAAATGCGCCGCAAGATTGTGTGCAAGATTCTACACAAGAATATTGGCAGGATTTAAACGAAAATGAGCTAGCAAGCCAAAATCTAAACCACCAAGAAAAAAACGAGGCTACACTAGAATCTACACAAGATTTTGCCAAGCAGGATTTTGATGATAAACAAGGCTTTGATAACTCTCAAGCACAATCCAAACTAGCACAATCTAGCACGCAAGATTCCTACCAAAAACAGCAAAATCCACAAAAAGATTCTACACACTATGAAAACAACCCTTTTAAACACACTCCATCTAAGACATTCTCGGCAAGCGATACTCTACTAAAAGAGCTAGATAAAGGCACGCTAGAAAAGCCTAAAAACTACGCGTTGCCTGATATTAGCTTCCTAGCTATCCCGCCCAAAAACACGCAAAGCCCAGAAGAGGACACCATAGATAAAAAAATCCACGACTTAGAGCATAAGCTAAAGACGTTCAAAATCAATGGCAATGTAGAGCAGTTTTATCTAGGACCTGTGGTTACGACTTTTGAGTTTGTTCCTGAAGCAAATGTCAAGGTAAGCAGGATAGAAGCCCTTAGAAAAGACATATCTATGGCACTCTCTGCAAAAGCGATTCGTATCCAAGCCCCAATCCCGGGCAAAAACGCAGTGGGAATTGAGGTCCCAAACTCACATAGAGAAACAATATATCTGCGTGAAGTGCTAGATAGCGAGCTTTTTAAAAACACTGCTTCTCCGCTAGCACTTGGACTTGGCAAAGATTTGGTTGGCAATCCTTTTGTAACGGATTTAAAGAAATTGCCACATTTGCTTGTGGCTGGGACGACAGGGAGCGGAAAAAGCGTGGGGGTAAATGCGATGATACTCTCACTGCTTTATCGCAACTCTCCTCAAAGCCTACGGCTAATAATGATAGACCCAAAGAGAGTGGAATTTAGCCTATATGAGGATATACCTCACTTGCTTACGCCTATCATCACTGACCCCGCAAAAGCAATCACCGCGCTAAACAACCTCACGCGCGAAATGGAGCGCAGGTATGATTTAATGCGTGAATATAAAACCAAAACCATAGATGACTACAATGTCAAAGCAAAGCAAAATGGAGGTGAGATTTTCCCCTTTATCGTGGTAATCATTGATGAATTAGCGGACTTAATGATGACAGGGGGGAAAGAAGCAGAAATGCCCATTATCCGCGTGGCACAGATGGGTAGAGCCTCTGGACTACACCTAATCGTAGCTACACAACGACCAAGCCGAGAAGTCGTAACAGGGCTTATTAAGACAAATTTCCCTGCTAGGCTTGCATTTAGAGTGGGGCAGTCTATTGATTCTCGGGTGATTTTAGATAATGATGGGGCGCAAAATCTACTAGGCAATGGCGATATGCTGTTTTCTACGGGTGGTGTGGGGCTACTACGACTACACGCGCCGTGGGCTACGCCAGAGGAGATAGAATCTATCGTTAGCTTTATCTGCTCTCAAGGCGAGCCCGAGTATGACACGAGCTTTTTAAGCGAGGTAGATGAGGGAATTGGGACACATACAAGTGAGGTAGATGAGAGTGAAGACTTCGGCGTAGAAGATGAGCTACTGCAAAAAGCAAAAAACATAATGCTTCAAGATGGCAAGACTAGCATATCTCATCTGCAAACGTGCGGTTTGGGTGGCTATCCAAAATGTCGCAAAATCGTATTGCAGCTTGAAAAAGACGGCTTTTTGTCTAAGGCAGATTCTAAAGGTGTGAGGCATATTATCGGGGGATAAATTGGGGGGATATATTTTGTCGGTTGTGGTATTTTGCGTTGTTTTTGTGGTGCTTAGGCAGGTGGCTTTGGTGTGTCAGGCTATGTGATTTGTCATATAACAATAACGCAATTTGTCATACTTATGGCTTTCTAGGGAATCAAAATAGTTTATAATGAAATCAATCCACCACCAAATCCCATCCGTGCTAAGAGGTGGTGCTTTTAGAGCACAAAACTTAAAAATATGTTTTAGCTTTTTGTGTAGTCATTTCTTGCGCAAGCGTTTTTTGCACAAGTCAAATTATTTTATGATGCCTTGAAAAACAAAAAAAGCAAAAAAAGAGTTTCAAAGGAGTATTGCAAAAAGTCTAAAAGAAGTTGAAATGTGCGAAAAACACAAGGATATATAAAAACAAAATAAATACAAGAGTCTTAGCAAAATCCAATGCAGAATCTAATAAAAGCAAAAAGTCCAAAAAAAAAATGGCTATGACTTAGCAGTCATAGCCACAAAAAAAGATTAAAGAAAAGATTAAGCGACTAATGCTTAGTCATCATCGTCATCTCTCTTTTTCTTCTTTTTAACCCCAGCTTTTGCTTTTGCTTTTTGGTTGTATTCTGCACGCAAAGCATTGATATGTGCAGAGACATCTTGGATTTCTTGGTCAGTCCACTCATCCATATTCACAGTCATTATGACATTTAGCCCGCCATTATCCGCAGTGCCTGCTCGATAGTCTTGCAATTCTTTAACAAGTGCTGCATAGTCTCTATCAAGGATAGTTCTACCCTCTAGTTGCCCTGGTGCTGTTACATCACCTTTTGAGCCGTGGCAAATCGCGCAAGATTTGTAGCGTCTTTTACCTTTTTCAAGTGTAGCTTCATTGAAGCTTTCTCGTCTTTGGACAGCTTTCATACCGTCTTCTACTCTTTTGCGTTCATCGCCTTTGAGAGCACTTGTAGCTGCTTTTGCTTTTGCTCTGTTGTCTGCTGGTGCAGCACTTAGCAAAGATGAGCTTACCACTACCCCACACATAAGTCCCGCTAGAGAGACACCTTTACCTACTACTTGTAACCGCTTCAAAACATTCACACACATTTTTTGCTCCTTTATGCTGTGTAGAATCACTTCGCCTTATGTCGCGTGGAGTAGAATATCCGCCCGACTAAAAGCTAAGCAGAAAAATTATCTTTCATTTACGAAAGATTAACTTTGATTATAACAAATTTTTTTTGATTTGCGAAAAGATTTTATGCAAAAAGCGTATAAAATCCAAAGTCTTAGCCCAAAATCTCACAAAAATTTAGCAAAACCAACCTTACTTATATAAGCACACCATATACTATAACACATACATTATGTGTCGGGTTGTGCAAAACAAACCTAAAAATCTAATACAAATCTGTATAAAACTCTTTCCAACGCCTATGAAACCAAAACCAGCTTTTTGGGTTTGTCTGTATAGCGTGCGCTGTGATATTGGCTTGGGCTTGGGTGGCTTGGAGTATATCCGCACTAGAGTCTTGTGTGTGTGGCGCAAAGATAGCAGGAAAAAACCGCACAACAAACTTTGAATAGCTCTCATCAAAATCGATAAACACAGGCACGATACCCACACCAAACCTACGAGATAAAATCGAAGCAATAGGCGTGTGTGTGGCTTTTTTGCCCATAAATTCTACCTCTATGCCCTCGCTTTTGTTCATACTTTGGTCTGTGAGTATCCCAGCGAGTGCATTTCCTCCACTATATAGTCGTAGTAAATGCTTAAACGCTCCTGCTTTGTTTATAAACTTCACGCCTTGAAACTCACGCCTAGAGATGATTAAGCTATCCACAGAATCAATCCCTGTAAGTCGCCCTAGACTTGCCATCTGACACTTGCGATAGCGAGGTGGCAAAAATGTCGCCATAGCTTCCCAATACCCAAAATGCCCAGAAATAAGCACCGCACTACCTTTAGAATCTAGGCATTCTAGTAAATAATGCTCATCAATGACTTCAAATCGCTTTTGGTGCTTATGGTAAGGTATATTGGTTACACGGATAGATTCTAGGATTACAAAGGCAAAGTTTTGATAGCATCGCTTGATGATTTCTTTTTTTTGCTCAGGCGTGAGAGTGTCGCCATAGATAAAGTCTAGGTTTGTTTTGGCATCGTTGTAGCGGTTTTTGTTATCTAGTTGATACATAAGTAGTCCTAGAGATTTGACAAATACCAAAAACACACAATGAGGCACAATAGCTAATACCCACCCAAAAAAACTCACAAAGCCAGATAAAAACCTGCCACTTGAGTAAGTGGCTAGCTTTTTTAGCTTGGGAGTTATAGTGTCTTTGCGGTGTTGTGCCATTTGGTATAAAATCCTAGTTTGTTATAAATTCTACTGATAGCTTTGCGGGTGGGATAAGCCTAGATATGTCCTCTCTTGCAAGATATAGCGCGGATTTGCAGTGGATTTGTAGTGATTCTCTTGCATAAGTGTAGGCTAGCTTTTCTTCCCCTGTGGCACACAGCGTATGAGCAAGTGATAGCACGAAGCTAAGCCATTGCAATGACTCTAGTGGTGGCATAATCTCACTGATATGTGCTATGGTAGAATCTTTGGGAATCTGCTTACCCAAATGCTGAACTAGCAGACATATCACAGCTCTTTGGGTATGAGAAAATCCATAATCAAGCCCATTTAGCAAGATATATGCTCCGAGCTCGGATTTGCCATAGAAATTTAGAAAACTACCAATATCACAAAGCTGTGAAGCGACATTTAAGTAGGCTTTATACTCATCTCCTAGCTTATGGAGTGGTGCTAGAGTGTCAAAAATCGCTAAGGCTTGCTTGGTGTGGTTTTTTGCTACTTTTTGGTTGATACCAAACCTATCTTTTAGCGCAATAAGAGATGGCAAAATGCCATTTGGGAATCGGTGCTTTTGCGTGCGAAGCATATCACTAAGGAAAACCCCCTCACGCACACCCACACCGCTAGCGGTAATGTTTTTTGCCCCAAAGTGAGCCAAAAGCATAGAAAAAATAAGTGCGCCACTTCTAATATTGTCTTTTCTATCAAGCGGGACACCTAGCCCCTCCAAATCTTCCTCTTTTGCCTTGTAGATACTATGTATGAGAGGTCGCATTTTGCTTACTTCTACTTCATAGCCGTGAATAGTTTTTATAGGGTATTTTGCCTGCCTGCTTATCATTTTGGCTATCGCCCGAATCGTCCCACCAATCCCAAATACATTCTCACACACAAAATGTGGTGGGAGTTTGGCTAACTCTTCTAAGATAAATTCCTTAGCAGAATCAATATTTTTATGATGGTCAAAAAACAGCTCTTTTAGTCGAATCGTGCCAAGTTTTAGGGAGATTAAATCCTTTAGAGTGCCGTTTTCTATGATAGCGCATTCTGTGCTACCACCACCTATGTCTATGGTGATACCTGTTTTGTTGTGGGAGAGATTGGCGCAAGCTAGCCCACCATACCACGCTTCTTTTTCCCCGTCAATGACTTTTATGTCTATGCCACTTTGCTTCCTAGCTCGGAGCAAAAACTCCGCTCTATTTGGTGCGTCTCGTATCGCAGAAGTCGCCACACAAAAAAGTTTATTTGCCTTGTATTGCTTGGCTATTGCCCTAAATTCTTTTAGAGCTGATATTGCTCGCTGCATTGGGATTTCTTGCAATGCTCCGTTGTTCTCATAGCACCCTTGCGAAATCCTAACTCGCGATTTACATTCATAAATAAGGCGAAATCCATAGCGACTTGTTTTTTCATAAATCGCCATTCTAGCGGAGTTTGAGCCGATGTCAATGACTGCAGTTACTTTTGCCATTTGTTGCCCCTTAGCTTGGTTTGCAAGAAATATGGGCAACATTATATCTCTTATTCTTTATTTTTTAGTTGTTCGTATTTGTATTTTAGCTCTTCCAAACTTTCAGCATTATCAGGGTCTGGCATAATCGCATCTTTTGGGCAAGCACTCACACAGCTTGGCTCATCATAATACCCAACACATTCCGTGCAACAATCAGGGTCTATGCGGTAGATTGGCTCGCCCTCAATGATAGCTTCATTTGGGCATTCTTCTAAGCACGCATCGCAAGCTATACACTCATCATTTATCATCAAACTCATTGTTACACTCCTTTTAGTATGGTGGATTTTGTGGGCTTGGCAAGGCTAGCAAGCACAAATCAAGCAAAAATCAAATGGTGCTTTTTAACCAAAATATTCTTAAAATAAGTTGAAATTTGATAAAAACCTTAGAATCTAAGCTAAATATTTTGCAAAATTAACACAATATTGGCAAATAAATTTGCAAAACAAAATTGAAATTTTTTGTGTGTATTTTATCTTTGGGGGATTTTGAGTTTTATAAAAAACACTAAAACTTACAAATGCCAAAATCAGCTGTCTATGTTTGCCATATTTGTGGTTATTTGCGCTAGATTGGTGTCGCTATTGCGCTACACTATGCTACACCTTATGCTACATTACTGCGGTTGGGAATTTAGCTTTAGGTATTGGTAGCGGAGCTTTTCGCGCTCATTTTGAAGTCGTTTGTTTTCTTCTTGGAGTAAGTCTCTTTGTGTTTGGAGTTTGTTTATATCACGGCTTGTGTAGTATATCGTGCTACTTAGCCAAACCTTTGGCATACACACGAGCAAAAACAGCGAAAGCCCGATATATGCGTAGATAAGATAGCGCACATTTAGTCCCTCATCTTTTTGCTCTAGCTCTAGGGCAAATATCTCATCTCGCTCGTGTGGGTCGATTCTCATTTGAATTGATTGCTCGCTTGTGGTGATTTCGCGCACGCTGATTTTGCTTGGCTGATTTGGTTTGATTCTATGCGGGGCGTTCATTGTGGTATTTATAGAGCGTGGGGCTAAAGCAGAATCAAGCGCGGATAACGACAAATCAACACTAGATTTTTCACTAGATTTTGTGCTAGAGTTTGGAAAGTCTGCATACTCTATGTGAGATTCTATATGCTCTTTTTTTTGGGATTCTAAAGGGTGTGTATTTTGGGCATTTGTGGGCGTGCTTGCAGTGGTTTTGGGGGTTGATTGATTATCTTGTGAGTATTGCATTTGCTTTAGCCCTTAAGCGATTTTTGGCTTTTTTGGATTTTGGCTTTGTTTGACAAAACATTGGCGAAATATAGCGTTTGGCAAAATCTAGCACTGCTTAGAATCTCGCACATTTTGTGGTGCTAAATCCACGACATACAAAATCGGCATTATATCAAAGTTTGATTTTATCTAATGAGGTTTTTTGAAGTTTAATTTTTTATTATTATTTAAGCATAAGCGCATTATAATCACAAATTACTTTTTTAGGAGACTTTATGGAGCAAACTTTATCAATCATCAAGCCAGATGCCGTAGAAAAGGGTGTGATAGGCAAGATAGTGCAGAGATTTGAGGACAATGGATTGCGCATAGCGGCGATGAAAAAACTTTGCTTGAGCGTAAGCGATGCGCAAGGGTTTTATGCTGTGCATAAAGAACGCCCGTTTTTTAAGGATTTGGTGGAGTTTATGGTAAGTGGTCCTGTGGTGGTAATGGTGCTAGAGGGACAAAATGCCGTAGCCAAAAATAGAGAACTTATGGGTGCGACAAATCCAAAAGAAGCAGCAAAAGGAACGATTCGTGCGGATTTTGCAGAGAGTATTGATGCAAATGCGGTGCACGGAAGCGATAGCCTAGAAAACGCCAAAATCGAAATTGCGTTTTTCTTTAGCACACGCGAAATTTGCTAGGCTTTGTGGCTTTTGTCATTTTCTACTCAAAGCAGATTCTAGGGTTTTGTTTGAAGCCTATCCTAGAATGCTTCGCTTAGACTGCGTTTGTTGTGAAGATTTTTGAGTAGGGGCTTCTTTTTACAAATGCTGATTTTGCCAATTTTGCAAACACCAAAATCTAAATGAAAATCCAAGCACGCAAAATCTCCTCCACACCGAAATCTTTTAGCCTAGAAAAAAACATACAAGGAGACATAGTAAAGCTAAGTGGAAAGATACAAGAAGCAAGGGGGCAAGGACAAAAAGGGCTATTTCTTTTGGAGGGCAGGCTAAGTGGAGAAATCACGCTAGTTTGCGACATAAGCGGTGAGGAATACCAAAAAACGCTAGATGAAGAGTTGGTTTTGTATATTTCAGATGGAATCTGGGATGCACAAAGCCAAAGCTTAGAGACATTTGATGTTATTGAGTTTTTTGATGGCTTTATTGACTTAGATTTTATCTTGCAAAGTGAAATCGAGTCAATCAAACTAGACTATCATCACAAAGGAGAATAAAATGGCAGTCCCAAAGCGAAGAGTAAGCAAGACACGAGCAGCAAAGCGCAGGACACACTACAAAATCACTCTTGCAAAACCTATCAAAGACAAAGACGGAAGCTGGAAGCTACCTCATCGTGTAAATAAATTTAGTGGTAAATACAAAGGCTAATTTTTTAGCCAATATTTATTTTAGCGTTAGAATTTAGGATTTTGTCGTTTTTGGTGGTGTGAGATTTGGTGTTTTAGATTTTGATTTGGCAGTGTCATTTGTGTCGCATATTATGATGTCGCCCACAAGTAGATTTTTTTGCACAAAAAATCTAAAAACAAAATCTAAATATTAAGTAGCAAAAACTTAAAATACTTAAAATCAACCACTTATCTTAATTAAGTCTGTTTTTACTTCATTTATACGAATTTTTAAGGAGATTGTATGCTAAGAGTAGCTGTTGATGTTATGGGGGCGGACAAAGGTGTAGCCCCTATCGTTCTTGGTGCGCTAGAAGCATTGAAAAAGCGTGAGTTTGAAGCGATATTAGTCGGCGATGAAAGCCAAATCTCCCCCCTCATCTCAAATCTACCTCAAAATCTCAAATCTCGTCTTAGTGTGCGCAACTGCTCTGATTATATTCGTATGGAAGATGGAGCGACAGAAGCACTAAAGCGCAAGGATTCCTCTATATATGTCGCTACCGAGATTGTCAAAAATGGTGAAGCAGACGCACTTGTGTCGCCCGGACATAGTGGGGCGACTATGAGCCTAGCCACGATGAGAATCGGCAGAATCAAAGGCATTTCTCGTCCTGCTATTTGCACGCTTATGCCTACCACTACGGCTAAACCAAGTATGATTTTGGACGCTGGGGCAAATACTGATTGCAAAAGCGAATACTTGGTAGAATTTGCCATAATGGGCAATGAATACGCTACTTCTGTGATGGGCTATGAAAATGTCCGTGTAGGATTGCTAGCAAATGGCGAGGAAGAATCCAAAGGCAACGAACTCACAAAAGAGGCTTTCAAACTTTTGAAAGAGTATCCATTTTTCATCGGCAATGTAGAGAGTGGCGATATTTTTAATGGCAGCACTGATGTCATTGTTTGCGATGGATTTAGCGGAAATCTAGTGCTAAAAGCAGCAGAGGGCGTAGCAAGTGCGGTAAGCAAAATCCTAAAAGATGACATAAAATCCTCTCCTATAAAAATACTAGGGGGAATCCTACTAAAAGGCTCTTTTGCAAATCTAAAGAAAAAAATGGACTATGCAGAATACGGCGGTGCACCACTGCTAGGAGTAAATAAAGTCGTAATCATAAGCCACGGCAAAAGCAATGAGCGAGCCATAGAATGCGCAGTATATCAAGCACTAAGAGCACTAGAATCAAAAGTATGCGAGCGCATAGAAAAAGCATTTGCAAAGTAGATTCTAAGCGCAAATAAAACATAAAATTTTCTAAAACTCCACCTAGTAAAAGGACAAAAATGTATTACGCCTCCCTGCGCTCTATTGCTTCATTTACGCCATCTAGGTGTGTGCCAAATAGCGAATTTGAAAAAACGCTAGATACAAGCGATGAGTGGATTACCAAGCGCACAGGGATAAAGACACGCTACTTTGCGCTAGACTCGCAGGGAAGTAGTGATTTGGGTGTAGAAGCAGCTAGGCTTGCCATAAAGCGCGCAAACCTAGAACCTAGCGATATTGATTTGGTAATTTGCGCGACTTTGAGCCCAGATTTTGCTGCTATGCCAAGCAACGCTTGCCTAATCAGCGCGAAACTAGGCATACAAAATATCCCAGCATTTGACATAAGTGCGGCTTGCACGGGGTTTATCTACCTGCTAAAAATCGCTAAGAGTTTTATAGAATCAGGCGCATATCAAAATATCCTAATCATCGGTGCAGAGAAAGTAAGCTCGGTGCTAGATTTTAGCGATAGAGGGACTTGCGTGCTATTTGGCGATGGTGCGGGAGCAGCTATCATCTCACGCACGAAAGACAAAACAGAATCTATCCTAGATGTCCATATCAGCGCAAATGGCAAGTATGCTGATTTGCTAATGACACCACAAAAGGCAGACAAAGCCCCTAGCAAAAGTAATAGCGATACAAACCACGACATACACTACAACGGCAAGCTACAAATGAAAGGCAATGAAGTGTTTAAATACGCCGTGCGCACGCTTATCACCGATGTGGAGCATATTTTGAGCAAAAATGCTATTTCGCCAAAAGACATAACACACTTTATCCCTCACCAAGCAAACTTGCGTATCATCAATGCAGTGGGTGAGCAACTCGCACTAAGAGAAAGCCAAATCGTGCTAACCGTGCAAAAATACGGCAACACTTCTGCGGCAAGTATCCCAATGGCAATCGATGAAATCTATCGCAAGCATAGACTAAAAAAGGGGGATTTGTTGTTGTTAGACGCGTTTGGTGGTGGGTTTACTTGGGGCTCTGCACTTTTGCACTTTGGTGGCGAATGCTTGTGATGATATTTGCAGATATGATTTAGAATTGCCATAAAATACTTAAAAGATTCTCACACAAAAACTTACAAAAACTTTTTAACCGCGTTTTAATTGCATTTGCAAACTTTCTTAAAATCTTTTATCTTTTTTACACACCTAGTTTTTATCTAGTTTTGGATTTTGTGCCTTTTTGTAATTTTTCACATTTTTTACGCTTTTGTGCTTTTTGGAAAACGCCGATAAATCCTGCCACAAAGATATGGAAAGATTTTTGCTTAAATTGCCTCATAAACATTTTAAAGGAGTTTTATTTATGAAAAAATTTGCACTAAGCTTTTTGATAGGCTTTTTTCTTATCCACAGCTTCGCTCAAAGCGCGACAAAGACTGCTCCAAAAAACCCTATAAAAGCCACGCTTTATGTGGTAGAGAGTATCGCAGATAGCAAGGTAAGTGCTAGCTTTGGGGTAGTAGAAAATCTAAGCGATGAAATCATCACACTAAATGCGGCCTTTAGCGATATAAGCAATGCCACCGAGCTACACCAGAGCATAAAAAAAGCCGATGGGACTTCGCAAATGCAAAAGGTGGATTCCTTGCAAATCCCACCAAAGTCAAGCCTGCAACTAAAGCCAAATAGTTTTCACATAATGTTTATAGGGCTACGAACTCCGCTAAAAGCGGGAGAAAGCACGCAGCTCACACTCTCCACAGACAAATTCAACACCACACTACAAGTCCCAATCATCACTAGAAAAGACCTTGATAAGCACTTGCAAAATCTTGGGATTACTGATTTGGCTGATTCTCACTCGCAAGAGCATTCACACCACCACTAAAGTTATCAAGCTAGCACACGCAAAATTAACTTTAATTAACCAAAAGGGTTTAAGATTTTATACAAGTAGAGGAATTGCTTAAGAATCTTTAAGGAATGCTTAATGAGTAATAACAACAAGTTTGCTATCTTTGCGGGTATTATGATTGTGTGCGGGATTATCGTGTTTGCACTTCAAAACAGCTCCTTTACTACCACCACAGAATCCATAGCTCATTCAATCACAAGCGTAAGCCAACGCCTAAAAAACAACCCAAAAGCCTCCCAAGCAGCAGAGGAAGAAGATGACAAGCCCAAAAGAAATTGTCTGTTAAATCGCCGTGTGTGTGATTTGAAACTAGCAGGCGATAGCCCACAAGCTCGCAGAACTCGCGCAAAAGAAGCGCGAAAATCTGGCTCCACAGAAGTGGTTATGCCAAATAGCGACCCCATAGAAATCACAGTAGAGATGATACCAAAAAGTGTCCGCGCCCTAAAAAACACAACCTTTCGTGTAGAGGGGGCGGATTTTCGTGCGCTAGAGGGGAGGCTAGTGGGTGTAAATATGGATATGGGCACGACTATCATCACTTTTAAAAAGACGGGGGAAAATCGATATGATGGCAAGTTTATCCCATCAGTGTGTATAGAGGAAGTGATGCAATATAGCCTAAAACTCTATGATGAGGGGCAGGATTTGGGCTTTGCAGTGGATTTTGATATTTATCGATAAGGTTTAAGGAGTAAGTATGGCAGAGACTATCAAACCCCCCAAATCTAACCCAAACTCGGGTATATTTCGCGCTTTGGGGATTTTGCTTAGTATTGCGTTTTTGGGTGCGCTTGCTTATTGGAGTGTGCAAAAAAGTCATTCTTATGACTTCAAAGGCGCGAAAAGTATGCAGGGTGTGGTGGATATGGCAAATTTTGAGGGGAAGTATAAGATTGTGTATTTTGGATTTTTATCCTGCCCAGATGTATGCCCCACGACTTTGCAGCTTCTAGCAGATGCACTAGAAAATCTGCAAGATTCTAGCGAGATTGTCTTGCTTTTTGTCTCGCTTGACCCAAAGCGCGATAGTTTGAGCGCAATAGATAGCTATGCTAAGCATTTCTATGCTCGCTCGTATGGACTGATTTTTGAGGAGGAGGACTTAGAAGCGATAAAAAAGACTTATGGCGTTCACTCTCGCAAAATCGAGCAAAAAGATTCCGCACTAGAATACACCATAGAGCATAGCTCGGTTGTGTATTTGTTTGACAAAAAAGGCAGGCTAATTGAGGAAGTGCGCAATCTCGCTGAAATAGAAAACTCGCTAAAAAACCTTATCTCACGCCACTAGCTAGCAATGCCAAAAAATATTATATGCCAATATAGGATTCTAGGTGGTGCGCGAAATAGGCGATATAGAGGCAAGAAATATAGCAGATTTTCTAGGATTTTTTGCTTTTTTGTTATGCTTGCTTCAAGGGGTAGTCATAGAGATGAGCACATAGCGATTTTTATGATATTTTTTTTGCTAATGCCTTTGCTTGCTTTGTGTGGTTGCCAAAATACCCAAGATAGCAAAAATACTCAAGGCTACCAAGCGCATAATGCAGACTACGAATCTAGCATAGATTCTAGCTTGCAATCTAGCACACAATCCAAATTAGATTTTGCTTATTTTAGCGACTTTGCACAAGAATTTGATAAGCAGATTTTTGACAAGAAAGATTTTGACAAAAGAGATTTTGATAGACAGGATTTTGAGTTTTTTGATAAGCAAAATTTCACTAGATTAGATTCTAGCGACAAAGGCAAATCAGGGCTTGATGATTTGTCTATCAATGATTTGCTTGGTGGTTTATCTAGTGGCAATCAAGTCTTTTTGCAAGATTTGACAATACCAGCCAAAGATAGCACCTCATCTACACGCAAACCTATCTTGCTTTTTTTTGGCTCGCCTTTTTGCACTCCTTGCAAGCATATTATCCAAAACATTGCAGAATCTAAAACCCTGCAAGAAATGCTAAAATCCCGCTACCAAGCCTACTTTATCAATATTTTATCCAAAGAATCCTTGCAGATAAATCTCCCCTCTCTCATCAAAAAAACACAGCAAAAAACTACTCAAAAATCCGCGCAAAAAATCACACCCCAAAGCTCAGCAGAGTTTCTCATCACAAAAAAGTCCCTAGCACACACGCTAAATATCCGCGCTACGCCCACGCTTTTGTTTTTGGATAATAGCGGGGAGGAGATTTTCCGCTTTGTAGGGGGGCTTAGCAAAGAGCATTTACTTATTGCGCTAGATTTTTTGAAATCCCCACCCACTAGCAACAATCAACAACAAATTGCGCTAGAATTACACAAACGATTTCTAGCACAAAACAAATAACCATACACAAAGGAGAATCTATGGCAAAAAAAATCGCGCTTGGGCTAAACATAGACCACATAGCCACCTTGCGAGAAGCCCGCAAAATCAACTACCCAGACCCTCTAGAAGCGGTGTTTATCGCCAAAAATTGTGGCGTAGAGCAAATCACTTTGCACTTGCGTGAAGACCGCAGGCATATCCAAGATGATGATGTCGAGCGAGTAGTCGCTAGCTCAAATATCCCTGTAAATGTCGAATGCTCTTGTGATGAGCAGATTGTAGATATTTTGTGCGAGCTAAAGCCATACAAAGTAACGCTTGTGCCAGAGCATAGAGAGGAGCTGACCACAGAGGGCGGGCTAAATATGCGCTCAAAGAAAATAAAAGAAATCATTGAGGAGTTTAACGCACGCAAGATTTATATAGCTACTTTTATAGACCCCGAGCTAGAAGCCATAGAGCTATCCAAGCAATACGGCGCATCGGGTATCGAGCTACACACGGGCAACTACTCCAATATCTATCAAGCTCTCTACTCAAACATAGAGCGCACGCACAACGCCATAAACTACCTTACACTAACCCACGAGGAACTACACGAAAAGCTACAAGATTCTATCCATTCTCTTAGCTCTTGTGCCAAAATCGCAAATGAGCTTGGGCTTGGCGTGTTTGCAGGGCACGGACTAAACTACCAAAATGTGAGAAATATCGTAGAAAATGTCCCTTACCTAAGTGAGCTAAATATCGGGCATAGTATCATCTCTCGCGCTGTAATCGTAGGGCTAGAGAGAGCTATCAAGGATATGCAATCTTTGCTTTATGTTTGAAGCGTGGGTTTTGGGCTTTTTAAGAGTGCTTACTTGAGCTTTTTTGCGCTTTTTGTGGAGTGAATGTTTTTAATCACTAAGTGCTTTTATCACGCAGAATCGTGGAATATAGATTTTATGTTTAAGGAGTGCTAAATGGGCATTTTTTCTAAATTTTTTGGCAAGTTTTTTGGTGGGATTTTTCGAGGTGTGGTAGGTGTGCTAGATTTTATCACTAAATATTTTAAAGCCCTAGTTTTTGTGTTTATCGTGCTGCTGATTTTGGGGGCAAGTAGCGAGCCAGCCCAAATCCCAAATCTTGCCAAAATCCACCTAAAAGGTGCGATTTTGGATGCAAACTCTGTGCGCACGCAAATTGAAGAGATTAAAAAATATCCTAGCATAAAAGGTGTGCTGCTTGTCATAGACTCGCCCGGTGGCGCGGTGGGTGCGAGTGTAGAAATCGCAGACTTGATAAAAGAGCTCAATGCCAAGCTCCCCGTAGTCGCCCATGTGCAAGGCACTATGGCGAGCGGGGCGTATTATGCAGGTGCTTATGCGCACAAAATCTATGCAAATCGCGGAAGCCTAGTGGGTAGCATAGGCGTGATTTTCGCAGGGGGCAATATCGAGGAGTTGCTAGGCAAAATCGGCTACAAGCCTACCGTGCTAAAAGCAGGAGAGTATAAAGAAATCGGCACGGCATTTCGCGCGTGGAGCGAGAAAGAGAGGGAGTTCCTCCAAAACCTCATAAACGAGGAATACGACACTTTCGTAAGCGATATGATAGAAGCTAGAGGGCTAAAAAAGGAGGATTCTACCAAGTTTGCGGAGGGCAAGATATTTAGTGCCAAAAGTGCGCTAGAGCTGGGGCTCATAGACGCGCTAGGCTCGCAAAATGACGCCATCGAGGAGCTAAAAACCCTAAGCAAAGTCAAAGAGCTGCGGTGGCTAGAAAAAAACAAAATCGACTCATTTTTGGACAATCTCATAGAATCAAGCGCGAGCCTTTTTGTAGGAGTGATTTTTGGCACACTTGGGGGCTTTTCGCTTAGGTAGCTTGGGCAGTTGATTTGCCCACTTCAAATAGCAAACTCATCAAACCACAAGCAAAATGAGATTTTAAGAAACCTGCCCGCTACTTTTACCAAAAAAGTAGCACCACAAAACTACGGCACAAGCACTCATCGTAGCAAGGCTAAAAGCTACCCACAAAGTGTGCTGCTGCCACTGCGCTGCTAGGGAATCAAAAAAGTCCGCAGGGATATACGCGATAATATATGGCAAAGCTAAAAGCACGATAAACGCGGCAATAAAGCAGAGCAAAAAGCATTTTGTCGTCTTTGCTATATCGCTTCGGCTTTCTTGCTTAAGCCTATATGCGCTATGCACTCCTCCCAGCCCAAAAGCAAACGCCATAAACAAAGCTTTCTCCACAAGTAAATCTTTGTCCCTCTCGCCCCATTGCGTAAGATAGGCAATCTCAAAGCTACCCCCAATAAAAGAAAGCAAATATGGAAAAACAAGAAAAAACACAAAGGCAAAAGCAAATTGTGGAAAAAATGCTCTTGCAAACACTTCCACAGCTTGCTTGTTCATTTTTTCTCCTTTTTATTTTGAAACTATTTTAAAAACACCTCTTAAAAAGTGATGACACAGATACTATCACAATTTTCATAACTCTGTCAAGTAAAATGATTATATTTTTCATAATTTATTTTTAATGGACTAATGCGCAATTAAAAATCCTCACAATCTACAATCTTGCCAAATCCAAGATTTAAGATAAACCTGCTATAATGCTAGCTTTTATTAAGAGATTTTGCAAGAGATTGCTATTGTGGCAGATTCTAAAACGGGCGAGTGGAAGTTAAAATCCAAAGACGCAAAATTGTTTGATGATTTTTAGAAAAGGATACACGATGAAAAACCCAAACGATGATGCTATACGCCAAGATTTAGCGGAAAGTATTACAAAAATTTTCCAAGACAATATCAAAGATTTTGATATTGATTATGTTAGCAGTGGGATATTTGAGTATGGCGATGGCTTTGTGCTATTGTTAGCACCATTTGACAGCGAGGAAGCGGAACTAGCCACGAGCGAAATTAAGCGAGTTGCAAAGCAAAATAGCAAATCTATCATTCAAACAATAAAGCAAACCATACAAGAAAATGGCGAGGTTGTAGAGGTTGAGTTTGATTGTGAGGAAATTTTTATGGATAATTATGGCAAAGATGATATTGATTCACTAGATAGAATCGAAATTTCTTTACCCTTTAGGGCTTATGAGCAATAACGCGATTTTGGCTACTTTAGCTTTGATTGAAAAAGCGATTAGCAAAGTTTGCAAGGGCAATGTGCTATAATCACAAAAAATGCAAAGGAGTAACAATGACACTGCAAGTCCAAATCAGCGAGAAAAATAAAAGCGAGATTATGAGCGCGATACGACTACTGCGCGGTGTGCGCGAGGTAAGCGAATCGCATAAATCACGCGAATCCAAAAAAGTAAGCAAAGCACGAGATTTAGACAAATCTAAAGAGGAAAAACTCCCCATAGAAACCAAAGCCGACTACAAAGCGTGGAAAAAGGCGCGAAAAGAACTAGAGAGGGGGGAAACAATAAGTTTAGAAGAGCTAGAAAGGAAATATCTCTAATGTCCTATCGTGTGGAAACTAGCAAAGAGGTTGATAAATTCCTAGATAAGCATAAAGACATAGCCCCAAAGATATTGCAAAGCCTTAGGATAATCGCGCAAAATCCATTTGATAACGCGCTTGATATAAAAAAATTGCAAGGTGAGGAGCACAAATACCGCTTGCGAATCGGAAAATATCGCCTGCTGTATGAAATCATTGATGAGCAGATTTTGATTTATGCTTACAAAGCACAATCTCGCGGCGATGTGTATAAGTGATTTGGCTAGCAAACTTTTTTGCGCGTTTTTATGCGTTGCACTAGAATCTATGGAGTTCGCAAGGCTAGGGAGAAAGGGATAAAAAAAGCAAAGCAAAATCGCGCTTAAAAATTCATTACTTAAAGAGGGAAAATGCACTACACTCTACTAATCGCCACGCAAGATAGCGCGGGGCTAGTCTATAAAATCTCGCGCATACTCTATGAAGCGGGCGCAAATATCGAGCGGCAAGATGAGTATGTCGATAGGGAAAATGGGCTGTTTTTTATGCGCACGAGCTTTGTGGTGGGTAGCCAAAAAGCTAGTGAAAGTCCCACTCTAGAATCTAGAGCTGATTTGGAATGCCAAGTGCCAAATCTGGCGCAAAGCACAAATAAAAATCTAGCACAAAGCACAAAATCTAGCACAAAAACCCACCCCCTAACCCCCTCCGCAAGGGAGGGGGAAAGTGAAGAACGCGCACAAAACTACACCTCGCACACCTTACACACTATAAAATGGGAAAATAAAGAATCTGCCCAAAACTCACACACCGCGACAAAATCTAGCCAAAATCTAGCCACAGATTCTGACATTTCTACAAATAGTAAAAATCCCGCGCTAGATTCTCGCACGCAAGACCCGCTAGAAGCCACGCTAGAGTCCAAGCTCAAATCCGCCCTGCCAAATGGAGCAAAAATCTCTCTCAAAAAAGCGGGCAAAAAATCCCTCATAATCCTAGCCACCAAAGAAAATCACTGCTTAGGCGACTTGCTCTTGCGCCAAGAAAGTGGCGAGCTAAACGCAGATATAAAAGCTGTCATCGCTAATAGAGCCGAGCTAAAAAGCCTTGTAGAGCGATTTTCTATCCCGTTTTTTTGGGTGGATAGCGATGGCATTTCACGCGAGGAGCACGAGGGCAAGATAGGCGAGATTATTGAGCGGTTTTCCCCTGATTTGCTTGCTTTGGCGAAGTATATGCGGATTTTATCGAGTGATTTTACTTCGCGCTATGAGGGCAAAATCATAAACATTCATCACAGCTTTTTGCCCGCCTTTATCGGGGCGAACCCCTACAAGCAGGCTTTTGCGCGAGGGGTGAAAATCATCGGTGCGACCGCGCACTTTGTAACCAACGAGCTTGATGAGGGACCAATCATCGCCCAAGACATTATCCACATAAACCACACTTACAGCTGGCAGGATATGCAAAAAGCGGGGCGCGATGTCGAAAAAAGTGTATTCGCCCACGCGCTTGACTTGGTGCTACACGATAGGGTGTTTATCAACGGCAACAAAACGATTGTGTTTTAGATTGTGGATTGATTGTATTTGGGGGGTTTGGGGATTTTGAAGTGGATTTGTGGGTGATTTGTGAGGTTTGGCAAAGACAATTTTTGCAACACTTTATTATTTGGCACATTTTATATAGTTGTTAAGATTTTGGCAAAATTTTGCAAAAAAGTGCAAACACATATTGTGTTTGTTAATTTTTAATGCTATATTTCCATTTGTAAAACGCACAATTTTTCAAAACCAAAGTTTTTTATAAAACCAAAAGTCAAAAAATATTGTGCGAAATCAAAAACTAAAAGGAGCATACAATGCCAAATTTACCACATACGAACTACGCACCTGAAACGCTTGCTTTACACGCAGGCTACACTTATGATAGAGAGCGCACTTTGAGCGTGCCGATTTATCAAAGCACAGCTTATAGCTTTGAGAGTTTATCTCAAGCAGCTGCACGATTTGGCTTACAAGAGCTAGGCAATATCTACTCTCGCCTCACAAGCCCTACTTGCGATATTTTGGCACGCAGGCTTGCTGACATTGAGGGAGGTAGCTTTGGCACAGTGGCTTCTAGTGGAAGTGCCGCGCTTTTTTATACCTTTGCCAATCTAGCCCAAAATGGCGATAATATCATCTATGCAAACAAAATCTATGGTGGCACGCAAACTTTGCTAGTGCATACGCTAAAGCGATTTGGCATAGAAGCTAGATGCTTTGATGTCGATGATATAAGCACTTTAGAGCCACTTATAGATTCTAAGACAAAGGCGATATTTTTTGAGTCGCTATCAAATCCGCAGATTTCTATCCCTGATGTCGAGGGCATAGTCTCTATCGCTAGAAGCCACAAAATCGCTACGATTTGCGATAACACGGTAGGCACGCCATTTTTGTTTCGTGGATTTGAGTATGGCATAGATATTATTGTTTATAGCCTTACCAAATACATTAACGGTGCGGGAAGCGGACTAGGCGGAGCGATTATCGAGGGGCAGAGCCTTAGCCCACTGCTAAAGGACAATCCACGCTACCCAGCGTTTAATACCCCAGATGAGAGCTATCACGGGCTAGTCTACTCTAGCTTGCCTCTGCCCTTTTTTAGCATTCGTATCATCACAGAGTGGCTACGCAATATCGGTGCTACGCTTGCTCCGCAAGTGGCTTGGATACATTTGCAAGGTTTAGAAACTCTCCCTCTTAGAATCAAAAAGCATAGTGAAAACGCCCTAAAAGTCGCAAAATTTTTAGAATCACACAAAAAAATCAAAAAGGTAGACTGCCCTGCCCTGGAGTCAAATCCCTACCATTCACGCGTGAAAAAATACTTTAGAGATTCTCTCTCTAGCGGGCTTTTTAGCTTTGAAGCGCAAAGCTATGAGGAGGCTCTAAAGATTTGTGATAATCTCACGCTATTTTCTATCACGGCAAATATCGGCGATAGCAAATCGCTAATCATTCACCCAGCCTCGACTACGCACTCCCAGCTATCTCACGATGAGCTAAAATCCGCAGGAATCCACCCTGCCGATGTCCGCATAAGCGTAGGACTAGAAAATGCCGATGACTTAATCGCAGACCTAAAGCGAGCCATAGAGCTATAAAATACGCTTTTAACGCCTTTTTTGTGTGTTTTTGCGTTGCAAAGCTACTTCTCAATAGATTTACTTGCCAATTTTGTGCTACCAAAAATAGTGCGATGTATGGTATAATGCCTTATTTGTATTTCAAATCAAAGCAAAAAGGAGCTTGCAATGCAAACAACACAGACGATTCGACCCATTCAGCACCAAACCATAAATGTAACCTTTAGAATGGATAAGGACGATAAGGCGCGGTTTGAGAGTATCATAAACGATATGGGGCTAAATCTTAGCTCCGCGTTTAATGTCTTTGCCAAAGCCGTGATACGCGAAAATGCGATACCTTTTAAACTGCAAGGCGAGGGGAAGATTCCAAACGAAGAAACGCAAAAAGTGATAGAAAATGCACGAAAAGGGCAGAATTTGGAAAGTTTCACGCTAGAGCAACTAAAAGCCGAGTTTGAAGCACTAAAGGCGCAAAACAAGGCATAAGCGATGAATCTAAAACGCGAGAAAAAGTTTATAAACGACTTATCAAAGGCGAGGTTAAGCGATAGTGAATTTAACAAAATGATAGAATATTTTTCTTTGCTAGCTAATGATAAGCCACTGCCACCAAGCGCAAACGACCACGCATTAAGTGGTGAATACACCGATACGAGAGAGTTTCATATCGGTGGCGATAAGCTAGTGATTTATTTGATAAAAGATGATGAGATTCGCCTTTTACGAATCGGCACACACGCCCAACTTTTTAAGTAGCAATCATAAAGGAGATAGCACTATGCCAATCATTATTCCCAAAGACATTCCAGCATTTGGTGCGCTACAAAAGCGTGCTTTTGTGATGGATACTGCGCGAGCCAAGCACCAAGACATTCGCACGCTAGAAATCCTCATCATAAACCTTATGCCTACAAAGATTCAGACAGAAAATCAGCTTTTGTCCCTGCTTGCAAACTCCCCTTTGCAAATCAATATCACCCTCCTTACCACACAAAGCTATGTAGGCAAAAACACACCCAAAAGCCACCTAGATAAATTCTATGTGCATTTTGATTCTATCAAGCATAGGAGTTTTGATGGTGCGATTCTCACAGGTGCGCCTATCGAGCATTTGGAGTTTGAGGAGGTGGAGTATTGGAAAGAGTTAGTAGACATTATGGAGTATTTGCGCAAGCACTGCACTTCTACGCTATATCTTTGCTGGGGGGCTATGGCTGGGCTGTATCATTTCTATGGTATCCAAAAGCAAGCCCTAGATAAAAAGCTATTTGGGATTTTTAGCCACTCTATTAAGTGCTCTGATGTGCTATTTACAGGGCTTGGCGATAGTGTGAAAATGCCCCACTCTCGCCACTCTACTATGAATCCCGCCCATATCTATGCCCAGTGCAAATGCTCGCAGCTAAAGATTCTCCTAGAGGGCAAAAAAAGTGGCATAACCGCTCTAAAAGATAGCAAAGATATATTTGTGCTAGGACACCCCGAGTATGACGCAGATACGCTGCTAGCAGAATATGAGCGCGACAAGGCTAAAAAGCTACCAATAAAAAAGCCCAAAAACTACTTTGATAAGCAGGGCAAGCCAAAGTTCTCTTGGCGTGCGGATTCTAGCGTGATTTTTAGTAATTGGCTCAATTTTTGCGTGTATCAAGATACGCCTTTTGTTTTGCCAAAGTGAGTTTGAGTTTGTTTTGAAGTCTTTTTTTTTTTTTTTTTTTGGTAAAATGGCTTTTTGGTTCTTTATTTGCATTGAGCGCATTTATTGTTATATTTACGCGTTCATTTGTCATTGCGAGATTTTGCCAAAATCTAAAAGAACCCACCCCCAAACCCCCTCGTGCTAAGGGAGGGGGCTTAAGTGGTTTCTATTTGTCATATTGAGCTTTCGTAAGAAAGCGAAATATCTCTAAAAAATCGCAAAAAGAAAAAAGGCAACCCCCTCCCC